>DASXKM010000198.1:0-3228 GCA_036496825.1 Puia sp.
CAGTTCACCCTTGGGTACCAGGGCGGCCACTGAATCGATTACTACAACATCAAGAGCTCCGGAAAGAATCAACCGGTCGGCTATTTCGAGTGCCTGTTCACCATAGTCGGGTTGTGAAATCAGGAGGTTATCCACGTCCACCCCCAATTTCTTGGCGTAGTTACTGTCAAAAGCGTGTTCAGCATCAATAAAGGCACACATGCCACCTTTTTTCTGTGCTTCAGCAATCACATGTGTGGCAATGGTTGTTTTACCCGAAGATTCCGGTCCATAAATTTCAATCACCCGTCCGCGGGGCAAACCACCAATGCCGAGAGCTACGTCCAAACCGATGGAACCGGTGGAAACTACTTCCATAGGTTCTGTACTTTTTTCATTCATCATCATCACACTGCCCTTCCCAAAGTCCTTGTCTATCTTATCTATGGTTAATTTAAGCGCCTTTAATTTTTCTGCGTTTGACATTGCGTATTTTTTAGCTGTTTAAAGTAGTTGATTATTCAAAACTAGGATAAATATTTTATACACACTAATTTTTTTAGTAAATAAAACTAACTATTTTGGTGCCCCGTTTTTGATCCGTACCGATTGCCGGCTCCCCGTCACACACTGACGTGACGGGAAGGACGGCACACCTGATTGCAAAAGGACTGAATTTTCGAATCTAAGTCAATACAACGAATGTGGTAAATTTGAAACATGAACCGTATCGACAGGTTATTTGGCATTCTCACATTACTCCAATCCAGAAAATTCGTAACCGGAGAAAAAATTGCCGGGAAATTCGATATTAGTGTTCGTTCTGTATATCGTGATATTAAAGCCCTGAATGAGCAGGGAATTCCGGTTAGTTTTGAGCCTCATCGCGGTTATTTTATCGTAAACGGATATTTCCTTCAGCCTGTTTCCTTTAGTACAGAAGAGGCGAACGCCCTTTTACTAATGGAATCCATTGTTTCAGCATTTTCCGACAAATCGATTCATCAGCATTATTCTTCTGCCCTGACCAAAGTAAAATCCGTTTTACGCGCTTCCCAAAAAGATTCCATTGAGAGACTGGCCGCGAATATCAAATTGCAGGTACCCGTTTGTTTCGTTCAGAGTTTCGACTACCTGACGCGCATTCAACAGGCTATCTCTTCCCAAAAAATCCTGGAGATCGGTTATACGAATAAACAGGAAGAAGTTTCTGTCAGAAAGTTAGAACCCATCGGGCTCGTATTTTATGCACTCAGCTGGCACCTGATCGGATGGTGCCACAATAAAAAAGACTACCGGGATTTCCGTGTTTCCCGAATCCTGCGACTTCAATGCACGGACGAAAATTTTTCTATTCCGAAACATATGTCCCTGGATGATTATATGAACCTGCTTCCCGTAAAATATTAAATGAAAATAGTTTTTGGTCTGCCATAGGGTTGTCAGTGGCCGGTGTTTTCTTTGTTTAAATTATTAAACAAAAATATGAACACGATTACATCTCATTACGAAAAGCAATTGAAAGAAGAAGCCGAGATCACCCGAAAAATGCTGAAGATTGTTCCAGACGGTCAATATGATTGGAAGCCCCATCCCAAAAGTATGAGCATTGGTCAGCTGGCAACCCATATTGCAGAATTACCCGGTTGGATTCCGCTTGGCATCAATACGGAAGTTCTTGATTTTGCCGTCGGCGAATACAAACCCGCACAAATAGATAATAATGTAGAATTGCTAAAGGTATTCGAAGGCAATCAAAAGCAGGCTTTGGAATCATTGTCAAATACAAATGATGAATACTTACAGAAATCCTGGACAATGAGAAATGGCGAGCAAGTGTATTTGACACTCTCCAAGGAAGATGTTATCAGGATGGCCATTTCCCAGACGATTCACCATCGTGCACAAATGGGTGTTTTTCTACGGTTGCTAAACATTCCCATTCCGGGATCTTATGGACCCAGTGCTGACGAAATGGGATTCTAAATGGAGGATCAGAACCTGAATCAGTACTATACAGATAACTTCTACAACCGGTAAGTTGAAGAAATTGTTAAACCCGGATATCGGTTAAACTCGGGATTTGATTTCAAGTCTTATATAACGTGCGAAAGCACTTAAAATAAAAACAATGAAATCGAAATTATTATTCGCCGCACTTTTTATTGCATTCCTTGGATTCGCAAATGTTTCCATGGCGCAGGATGGCTTTGCCAAAAATCATCCCCGCCGGTCCGAAGTAAATCAGCGTTTAAGGAATCAGGATCACAGGATCAATCACAAAATGAGAAAGGGTGACATCAGCAGGCGCCAGGCTTATCGTATGCATCGCCGGGATCATCAGATCCGTAAGGATGAAAGAAGAATGGCTTATCATCGCGGAGGACATATCACAAGGCATGAACAAAACCGCCTGAATCGCCGGGAAAATCATTTGAATCGCAGGATCATTAAATCTTAAGCCTGTTGAACGGGAAGAAATTATTTGAATAACGGCTTCGTGGCAGATGATTTATCCTCTGGTCAGCAATAAACCCACCTGTAAGGGTGGGTTTATTTAATATGTGAATATTTTCGCTTTGAATATGGAAAATTTTCACTAACTTGTACTACCTTATATGGCAATTTCAACTGCAATATCTGTTTCAGTCCGCGACCGGTTTAAAAGCCTTGATTTACAATCTGCTTTTGAATTGGTAGTTTCTGCCCGTAAGGGAATAAAACCCAAATTATTTTACGAATTTGCTGATTCGATTCACATGCCTGAAAAAAGGCTGGCGTTATTGATAAATATTTCCTCCCGTACAGTTCATAATTATAAGGAACAACAAAAGCCTTTGGACCCGATACAAAGTGAACACCTTCTTAAACTGATAGCTCTATACAGAAAGGGAGAGGATATATTTGGAAACGTGGAGGAATTTAATGACTGGTTGGAAAAACCTTTTTGGAACTCCAAAGAGAAACCGATCGACTGGCTGATAACACCCGGGGGTGTGGACCTGGTAAAAGATGAATTGGGCCGTCTTTCACATGGATATGCTGTTTAATCTCCATCATGCTTGTTTATCGGATTGTTCATAAGTTATATAGTAAAAAAATAATTGCACCCGGTTTTGCCGGCCGCTGGAATGGAAGTGGCCGGAAAGTCGTTTATTGTGCTGAATCGATCGCACTCGCTTTTTTGGAAAACATGATACGCAGACAGGGGATCGGGTTTAATCAGGATTTTAAAACCATGATTCTGGA
>DASXKM010000199.1:0-7232 GCA_036496825.1 Puia sp.
GAAATAGCGATCGCCGGCGTCGGACGACTGTGCGTTAAAATTAAACAATGTAGATGGTGTATCTTTTGATATAGTAGTCAAAGAACTATATACGCCTAAAATTATGATTGTGAAACGGCCGCGGATCAGACCCTGGATGCTGAAAAAAGAGATTATTATTCTTTATTATGGTTTGAGTGACAAACGGACCCCGTTGCTGGCAAAGCTGCCCGCGATTTTATCCGTGATATATCTTCTCAGTCCCATCGATCTGATCCCTGATTTTATTCCATTCTTTGGCTATATCGATGATATTGTAGTTGTACCTCTTTTACTGAATTTAGCTGTAAAGCTTTTACCGTCGAATGTAAAGGAAGAAAGTATCATGAGAGCAAACCGGAATCAAAGAAAGTTCAAACTGCTGATGGCATTGCTGATCATTTTAGGAATAGTCATTCTTGCAGGTATATTTTTGCTGATCCGGCGCCTGGTCGTTTCTTAACCGGTGATTCCTGGTATGTATGCTTTTTTATTCGTCTGATATCAGCTATATTCATGGTACACCATCAACGATGCCATGCCACCCGATTCCCCCAGGATCAATAATAAATCAGTAAAGCAAAACACCTATGATGCCATTGTCGTCGGTTCTGGAATCAGCGGTGGCTGGGCCGCGAAGGAACTTTGCGAAAAGGGATTAAAAACGCTGGTACTGGAAAGAGGAAGGAATGTGGAACATATCAAAGATTATCCCACGTCCAATCTTGCACCCTGGCAGCTGGATCACCGTGGAGCCATCACCGAAGAAATGCGGAAGCAGCAGCACATACAGGTTCGTGGTTTTTGCAATCAAACCAATAAGCATTTTTTTGTAAACGACCTGGAACATCCTTACACACAGGTAAAACCATTTGACTGGATACGCGGCTATCATGTCGGCGGAAGAAGTCTGATGTGGGGTCGTCAATGTTATCGATGGAGCGATCTGGATTTTGAAGCCAACGGTAAAGATGGTCACGGAGTGGATTGGCCAATACGATATAAAGACATTGCACCCTGGTATAGTCATGTAGAAAAATTCGTGGGCATCAGTGGATCGAAGGAAGATTTACCGCAGTTACCCGACAGTGAATTTCTTCCTCCGATGGAAATGAATTGTCTGGAAAAGCATATCACCGAAAAAATAAATGAGAAATTCTCAGACGGCCGCCGGATGATTATCGGAAGGGTGGCAAATCTCAGCAAGGGACTGAATGGACGCGGGCCCTGTCAGTATAGAAACATGTGCGACCGCGGTTGCCCGTTTACCGGATATTTCAGCAGCAATGGCGTCACGCTTCCGGCTGCTCATGCTACGGGTAATCTGACGCTCAGGCCGTTTTCGATCGTAGAATCTGTGATCTATGATAAGGATAAAAAGAGGGCAACCGGTATCCGGATCATCGATGCGAACACCATGCAGACTGAAGAATATTATGCAAAAATTATTTTTCTGAATGCATCCACTATTGGAACCACAGCGATACTTATGAACTCGGTTTCCGATGCACATCCGCAGGGTCTGGGAAACAGCAGTGATTCCCTGGGTCGTTATTTAATGGATCATCATTATCATGTGGGTGCGAGTGCGACTTTTGATGGATTTCAGGATCGTTATTTTTATGGAAGAAGGGCCAACGGAATATACATCCCGAGGTTTCGAAATATCAACGAAAATACGAGACAGAAAGGCTATGTGCGGGGATTTGGGTATCAGGGCGGCGCCTACCGGGGACGGGTAACCGATTTAGAGGGAATTGGTGAGTCATTGAAAGCAAAACTTACGGAAGCCGGAGATTGGTCTATGTGGATGGGTGGCTGGGGAGAACATTTGCCGCATCCTGACAACCGGGTAAAATTAAGCAGGGATAAAAAAGATAAATGGGGACTGCCTCTGATGGATTTTGATTGTATCTGGCGTGAAAACGAACTGGCCATGCGCGCCGATATGATGAACAGCGCGGCTGAGATGCTGGAGAAATCGGGATTGAAAAATATATCAACCTTCAATGATCCGGAAGCCAATCCGGGTCTTTGTATTCATGAAATGGGTACCGCCCGCATGGGCCGGGATCCGAAAACCTCTGTTTTAAATGCGCATAATCAGGTATGGGATGCACTGAATCTTTTTGTAACTGACGGGTCCTGTATGACATCAAGCGCCAATCAGAATCCGTCTTTGACATATATGGCATTAACGGCCAGGGCAGTAGATTTTGGGGTGCGCGAATTGAAAAAAGGAAATATTTAATACAGCCTGCAGAATAATTTTTGGCAATATGTGAAGGGTATTTTCGTTTTTGGAAAAAGCCCTTTCATGTTAAAAACAATCGCATTCCTCATTCTTTCGGCAGTCTTCTTTTTCTTTATTGCCTGCAAAAAAGATAATAATAATAATAATACAACTACCGGCGCATCCAGCCTGTCGGGTACCTGGAACTTTACAGGTATGCATGCGACGACTTCGGCAACGGCTATAGATAACGGCGGTGGTATCAATTCCAAAATTGTAACTACATCCGATTATAAGACAACGTCGAATGGAGGGACACTGGGTATTTCCGGTAATACGATGACCGGTACGGGTATAACATATTCGGCGAATATCTTAGCCCTGGCAACGGAATATGAAGACGATATACTGATCGACACATTTTCAACAACTATTCCTTTCACGGTGCCCGCTACTAATACTTCGACGGAATTTGAAATCATTGGAAAGGACTCTATTCATTATACCGGTGCCAATTTATTTGGTTCCGGCGGATCCGGGACACCTGCGGCAACGGGTGCGAAATTCTCTCTTTCGGGAAATATACTTACACTCACATCCATTGTTGTTCAGGATAAAATACAGGATGAAGGAGGTGGAGAAACCCTTACACAGCATGAGACCGCGACGGTTGTAACAACCCTTCAGAAACAATGATCAATATGGCAGCTTACACGTCAGGCTTTATACGCTGATCGTTTTCCATTTCCCTCTTTTGAAAAAATACCAGGCGACCAGTGCGATCATGGTTTCAGCTACCGGAACCGCGATGAATGCTCCGGTTGCTTTCAGGTGGAAATTATATGCCAGTATATAAGCGAGGGGTATTTGAAATAACCAGAAGCAGAAAAAGTTGATCAGCGTAGGAGTCCTCGTATCTCCGGCGCCATTCAGTGCCTGCATCATAACCATGCTGATACCGTAAAAGATATTGGCCGATCCGAACCATCGCAATGTAAGTACTCCGTAGTGGATGATGTCTTCGTCTCTTGTATAAATCCTCATAATAAAATCCGGTAATAAAATAAAAATAAACATCACTAAGCCCATGAGAAATGCGCTGTATCTGGCAGTCATGTTCACGGATTCTTCTGCTCTTTGTGGATTTTTTGCACCGAGGTTTTGTCCCACCAGTGTGGCAGCCGCGTTGCTTAATCCCCATACGGGTAATAAAAAGAAAATGAAATTCCGGATAGCCAGCTGGTAACCTGCGGAAGCAGTAGTGCCTCCGGTTTCGGCAACCAGCCGCGTCAGGAAAATCCAGCTGCCGCTGTTTATAAGAAATTGTAATGTTGCCGGCCATGCAATAGTGACAATAGATTTCAGCAATTTTGGATCGTAATTAAAATGGACTGCCCGGAGCCGGATGATTCCTTTGCCGCGGAATAAATGATAACATTGATATAATACACCGGCGGATCTTCCGATGACCGTTGCGATGGCGGCACCCTTCAGTCCGAAATAATGAATGAACACAGGACATAAAATGATATTCATGATACTGGCAAACCAGAGACTTTTCATGGCCATGGCGGCATCACCCGCACCACGAAATATTCCATTGATCAGAAATAGTAACATGATCACCAGACTTCCGCCAAACATAATTTTTGTGAAAATGGCGCCTTCACGCACAACTTTTATGTCGGCTCCCATCAGTGATAATATATTTCCGGCGAACAAGACACCGAATACACTTACCAGCACGGTTGCGATCAGAGCAATAATCAATGACTGGGCACCGGCATGCGAAGCCGCCTCCGGATCTTTCTCTCCAATTCTTCTGGCCACCACAGCGGTAGCTGCCGTGCTAAGCCCGATGGCGATTGAATAAACCAGTGATATGACGGCTTCTGTTAATCCAACGGTCGCAATGGCATGTTGGCCCAGATGGCTTACAAAAAAAATATCCACAACAGCAAATACACTTTCCAGGCTTAATTCGAGAATCATGGGTATGGCCAATAAAAAAATAGCCTTTGATAAATTTCCCTGTGTATAGTCGCGTTGTTCGCCATTCAGGGATGTGCGGATGATATAAATTATTTTGTCAAATGTTGACCGTTGGGACATTGTGGTAAGATGAATATAATTGATTTATTTATATTACGTCCCATTCACAGATATGGAACAAATCAAAATAATTAACGAAGAATTATTATCTGACAACTGGTATACGCTAAAAAAATATACCTATCAGAAAACGAAACCCGATGGCAGTCTGCAGATACAAACCAGAGAAGTATATGACCGTGGAAACGGTGCCGTTATTATGTTGTATAATCTGAAATTGAAAACCGTTATTCTGACCCGGCAATTCCGGTTGCCCACATATGTAAACGGAAATAAAGAGGGCGTCCTGATTGAAGCCTGCGCCGGATTGCTGGACAGGGATAATCCGGAGGAAGCTGTTAAAAGAGAGACAGAAGAAGAAACCGGTTATCGTATCCGGGATGTCAGAAAAATCTTCGAATCATATATGTCGCCCGGATCTGTTAGTGAAATCCTTTATTTTTTTATTGCGGAATATACCCCTACGAAGAAAGTGAATGAGGGCGGTGGTATCGAGCATGAACAGGAAGATATTGAAGTACTTGAAATCCCTTTTGATGATGCTTTCGAGATGATCGGAACCGGTGAAATCAGGGATGCCAAGACAATTATGTTGCTCCAATACATGAAAATCAACCGCATTTTATAATACGACCTTTTCTTTTTCCCGGCGTTTTTTTCCTAACACTCACTCAAAACATTCTCATTCGTCTTGCCGCTGATTTAGTATTTTACGGTTAAATGCTCTTGTGGAGGTTTTTTCATTTTTAAAGCAGATAACTTGAGGTACCAGGTGGAAACGCAAACACAGGGGCTCTGTATATCAGAAATTTATGGAAAAGAAATTACACGGCCAGGTTGCCATCATTACCGGGTCCAGCAGTGGCATTGGGGCCGGCGTTGCAAAATGCCTTTCAGCATCCGGAGCGACCGTGATTATCAATTATCCGGTACCAGCTGTTAAAGATGCGGCGGAAGCTGTTCTGGCAGAAATAACGACGGCAGGCGGAACCGGCATGACGGCCATGTGTGATGTCAGCAAAGAAGATGAAGTGCAAAAAATGTTTTCTGATACCGTTCAGAAATACGGGACTGTCGATATTCTGATAAATAATGCCGGATTACAACGGGATTCCCCCTTCGAAAAAATGACGCTGGAGCAATGGAACTATCTGATCTCTGTGAATTTAACGGGACAGTTTCTTTGTGCCAGGGAAGCGGTCCGGGAATTCCTGAGAAGAGGGGTGGTGCCGGCAATTTCCAAAGCCGCAGGAAAAATAATTCATATGAGCAGCGTGCACGAAGTAATTCCCTGGGCGGGTCACGCAAATTATGCTGCATCGAAAGGTGGTATTATGATGCTTATGAAAACACTGGCCCAGGAGTTTGCCCATAAAAAAATCAGAGTCAATAGTATTTGCCCGGGTGCCATTCAAACTCCCATCAACCGGTCCGCATGGGACACCCCGGAGGCATTAAAGAGCCTGCTGACGCTGATTCCATACCAACGAATCGGAGAACCCGAAGATATCGGTAACGCTGCAGTTTGGTTGTGCAGCGATGACAGTGACTATGTAAACGGAACTTCATTATTTGTGGATGGGGGAATGACTTTATATCCCGGATTTACAACCAATGGATAATTATTCATCTGGTTCTGAGTATACACTTACAATTAAAAGATCAAAAGAATGGATAATTCTGAAGCAGAAATGTCTTTGAAGGTGAAGTCAAGGCGGGTAATACATATTGCACTCCAGCTACTGGCACTTGGCTTTTTACTTTCCTGGTGTTTTAATATTCTGGCTCCGTTTGTTACACCGATCATGTGGGCTGCCATCCTTGCCGTTACTTTATACCCGATGCATCAAAAACTGAAAGGGAAATTAAAAGGAAAATCTTTATTGGCTGCTATACTAATTACGGCGACTATTTTTATTTTATTTCTTTTGGTAGGCAGCTGGCTGGGCATCCGAACGGGAACAGAAATTAAGACTACCATTAGTAATTATCAGGATGGAAAATTAAAAATTCCGCATCCGCCTGAATCTGTTAAACAATGGCCCGTAATTGGTGACAAAGCCTTTCAGGTGTGGACGCAACTTACTTCCGGGGTGGATACGATTGCTCAAAAATATCCTGAAGAAGTGAGAACAGTAACGAGTGCCGGCATTCAGTTACTGGCTACCACCGGAAAGGGCCTGCTGATATTTGCGGTTTCTATTCTCATCAGCGGTGTTTTTCTGGCTTATGCGGAACAGTCGGCGATTTTTGCACGGGCTGTATTCAACCGTTTGATTAATAGTATAAAATTTGATATGGCCACCATTTCAGCCATTACGATCCGGAATGTGGTCCGCGGTATTCTGGGCGTGGCGATTATTCAGAGTAGTTGTGCCGGCCTTGGGTTTGCTTTCGCCGGAATTCCTTACGCGGGCATCTGGACTCTTTTATGTTTAATTCTTGCCATCGTACAGATTGGAATTTTTCCTGTCGTGCTCTGCGTATTGATCTATATCTGGACAACCGATCATACCACAACGGCTATACTGCTCACCATATATATGATCCTTGTCGGGCTAATGGATAATATTCTGAAGCCGTTGTTGATGGGGAAAGGTGCACCGGTTCCGATACTCATCATTTTTCTGGGTTCGCTGGGCGGATTTATATACTCCGGATTTATCGGTCTTTTTACGGGTGCGGTGATCCTCTCTTTGGGATATCGGCTTTTTGATGTCTGGTTGAAAGAAGCTGAATTGTAGATTTCTTTTTACGGACGCTGCTTTACAGAATGGTTTTTGAAGAAATATTTGTATTTGAAATGATTTGGCGATAATTGTTAACACAGGGTTTTTTTAGAATAATAAAGATATCTTTAACCAAAATC
>DASXKM010000200.1:0-2739 GCA_036496825.1 Puia sp.
TAACTCGACTCAGAGATCGTTGCGCGATCGCTTAATTTCTTAAAACAACTGTATGGGATAATCTGTATCCGTTAAACCAATTGACTTTTAATCCGGAGTTAACCCTTTACTTCCTGATCCCCATTTCCTGGTAACCATTAAACTGTAGAAATTATGTATTCTGCTTTAACAGGAGTCCTTTGCCTGCTTGTGCTTTTCCCCATGACCCTCTTATCGCAGAGCGGTGCGGCCAGTGATTCATTGTCCACGAATATTTCTGCAAAAGTTTCAGATAAATATATTAATGCTGTGGGAACCCGGTCTGCTGAGTATCAGACGGAGATGCAACAGAAAATGGAACAGTATCTAAATAAGTTAAAATCTCAGGAGCAGATATTGCAAAAGCAACTGGGTAGGATTGACACCGGTGCTGCCGCAAAGATATTCAACGGCTCTCAGCAAACATACGATAAGCTTCAGAATGATCTAAAGAACAATTCAGAAAATGTCATCAAGAGTTGTGGTAAGTATGTTCCAGGCATCGACTCTGCAATAACGTCTTTAAAATTTCTTCAGCAGAGAGGGGGCACCACAGGCAAGGTTGGATCAAATATTTCAGAGGTGACGACGGCCATGAGTAAAGTGAAGTCCCTCGAGGATCAATTTAAGAAGACTGAAAATGTAGAAGACTTTATCAAGCAGCGTGAAGCATATCTCCAGCAACAACTGACCAGTTATAATCTACCGGGTCTTCAACAATACAAACAAGAGGCAGCCTATTATGCTCAGACGATGAGTGAGCTGAAACAAGATTGGGATGATCCATCACGGATAGAATCAAAAGCTATCACAATTCTGAATAAAATTCCAGCTTTTCAGGATTTTATGAAAAAAAATTCCATGATCGCTGGCCTGTTTAATCTGCCGGATGACTATAGTAGTTCTGGTTTGGGTGGCTTGCAAACGCGCGACCAGGTTCAAAGTCTGATGCAGCAGTCAATGGCGAACATGGGTCCCGGCGGTGCACAAACCGCACAGATGAATATTGGTGACGGCCAATCCGCGCTCTCGGACTTACGCGGCAAACTCAACAGCGGCAGTTCGGATCTGGCAATGCCGAACGGACAGGGAAATAATCAACATACTAAAACTATTTGGAAGAGAATCCAATATGGATTCGATATGCAAAGTACCCGTTCAAACCTGTTTTTCCCGAGCCAGACGAATTTTGCATTAACAGCCGGATATAAACTAAACGAAGGAAACACCATTGGAATGGGAGTCAGTTACGCAGTAGGCTGGGGAAAAGATATCCAACATATATCTATCAGCGGCCAGGGTATCGGTTTCCGTTCATTTGGTGATTTCAAAATCAAGGGAAGCTTTTATGGAAGCGGTGGTTTCGAATATAACTATGCATACCCCTTTAACACGATTAGCCAGTTGGAAAGCTCCGGTCTATGGCAAAAGAGTGGCCTGATCGGCATAACTAAGATGGTCTCACTCAAAAGCAAACTCGTAAAGAAAACGAAGCTGCAGTTGCTCTGGAATTTTCTCAGCTATTATCAGTCACCACAAACACAGCCGATCGTGTTCAGGGTCGGATATAATTTTTAAAGATTTGGACGTAATAAGACAATCGTAAAATATGAAAACTAAAATTTATTTAATTGCCGTTCTGCTAATTATTTGTCTGGAGAATATTTATTCGCAGTCTGGTAATCCTTATGTTCCTAAAGTTCTTTCGCCTTCGCCAGCTGCAGCGTCACTTATGAAATTTACTGATGTCCCCGTCAGTACATACAACGGCACAGCGGACATTAGTGTTCCATTTTTCAATATTGAGACAAAGGATCTGAATGTACCGGTAAGTATCGCTTATCATACCGGTGGCGTCAAAATTAAAGATGAATCGGGGCCGGTAGGTCTTGGTTGGGCATTAAATGCAGGGGGAATGATCAGCAGAGAATTCAGAGATCAGGATGATTTTGGTGGTGAATATTTTAATGAACCGGTGCCTGAAGTTACGTCAAATATAATTCCGCAAGGTGCACTCGGTCACCCGGTTACATCTTTTGGAGACGGATATCTTTTCTTCTGCAATTATATCATGCATACTGGCCAGGGAGACATTGATTATTCATCTGCATTACAGGGCGGAACCCTGATTTGGGATATGGAGCCAGATATCTTTAGCTATAATTTCCCGGGTCATAGTGGAAAATTTATCATTACACGTACGGGAAAAGTATTGATGCAGAAACAGGAAAATTTAAATATTCAGTATACACCCGGGGGTGCCGCTTTCACTATTACGGATGATCAGGGTAATGTATTTTATTTCGCAAATAAAGAGTTGGTGCAGTCTGCGAATTATGTTGGTCAGAGAACAAGCACCTGGATGTTGACTAGTATTTTTCCTCAATCAGGCGAAGCGATCAATTTCACATATCAGACGGACAGCTCCTGGTCTTTTGTTCCTTCAGATATTTTTAATATGTATCGTACAGGATGTTCAGGTCATGAAGGACCTTTCTTATCCCAGCCTGCAGCCAACCAATATTTAAATCTTACGCTGCAAAAAATTGATTTTCCCAAGGGACAGATTCAATTTCAGATCGATGGGAACCGGGAGGATCTTCAAAATGGGAAAAAGTATAATTCCGTTACAATATATACGAAAGCAACGGGTACCAGTGCGTTGACATATCTGAAAGAATATGATCTGTACTATTCTTATTTTTTTGGCGGTGATCCCAA
>DASXKM010000201.1:0-3904 GCA_036496825.1 Puia sp.
TATCCTTTACCGCTGACTTTGAACAACTATTTACCATTGAGAATAAAGCGGTTCTCTCAAGCACCGGCAGAATATTATTTCTCATGAAACGAAAAGTAAATACAACCGGGATTTAGCATGAACGCCATGAAGAATATATTGTCAAAAAATGGCATTTATGTATTTTTAATTCCTCTCTTCTTTGTCCTGCATGGCTATGTTCAAAATTTTGGATTGATAGAAGTCCGGGATTGTCTCTCATTATTACTTTCTTATTTCGTTTCCGTTATTATCCTTTATCTGTTTTTATGGCTGTTATACAGAAATCATCTGAAAGCGTCACTGCTAACCGGATACATATTTTCCTTTTATCTGTTTTTCGGAGCCATCGATGACTTTTTTAAGGCACACATATTTTTTATGTCCCGATACGTGATTATCATACCCATATTTATTATTTCTGTATGCTGTGTCGCCATATATCTGAAAAAAACCGGCAAACATTTTTACAGACTCAGTTTTTTTATAAACATTCTATTGCTTATCTATATTTTGGTAGATGCAGGAGACTGGGCCTGGAAATCAATTCGAAATAATACTGATAAGCTTTCCATTTATGGCAATGAACAAATGAACAGTTACCGCACTTGTTCCGATTGCAAAAACCCGGACATTTATTTTCTGTTATTTGATGAATACGGCAGCTCTTTCAGCCTGCGGGAAAATTTCAACTACAACAATGCCGGTCTGGACAGCTTCCTTATAAAAAAAGGGTTTTCGATACAAACCCATAGCCATAGCAACTACAACTTTACTTCTTTTTCAATGGCTTCCATTTTGAATTTAAATTATATCAGCGGCATAAAAAACGTCAATGCCTGTACTATTCAGGATTATGCCAATTGTAACAACCTGATCAGGAATAATGAAGTCATTCGTTTTCTGTCTTCCAGGCAATATGATATAATAAACTATTCCATATTTGATCTTGCTGGTAATCCGACCATGTTGGAATCATCTTTGTTGCCCATCAAAACAAGGCTGATATCAGAACAAACATTATACAACCGGATGGTGCATGATATAGGCTGGAACCTGTATACCGGTAAATTTGAACTAAAGTGGCTGACTAAAAATATAATTTATGGTACTTTAAACAACAACAATAAAATATTGGCGCTGGTAAATCATGAAAGCAGCCTGTATAACACACATCCGCGATTTGTGTATGCCCATTTTGAGATGCCCCACCCGCCTTTTTATTACGATAGAAATTTTCAACTCCGGGATAAAAAAGAACTGGCCGCCGAGCAATACGGTTATCACATTGAGTCTTATAAAGGATATATTCCTTACACCAATCGTAAAATAGAGGAACTGATTGATACCATTCAAAACAATACACAGAATTCAGCTGTCATTATACTGATGGGAGATCATGGTTACAGGGTAGAAATGGATACGTCATCCCGACTCCATCATTTCAGCAACTTGAATGCGGTATATTTTCCAAACCGGGAATATCAGTTTATGACAGACAGTATAAACGGAGTGAACCAGTTCAGGGCCATTTTGAATACCCTGTTTAAACAGCAATTACCATTATTGAAAGATTCCCTTATTTTTTTAACAGATAAAAAAGTTGCCCCCTTACCGGGGGCAACTGATTAAAGATCCTGCCCAGATGCCTTATCTCAACCGGAGGATGCTTTTATATAGATACCATCCATTATTGACCCTGCTTAACTTCCTCGACTGATTTCGGAATTAATCCATGAGCTTCCTTGTGCGTATTGATAAGGGCATCGGCATCCGGTGCTTCAGCCAGACACATAACCACGCCTGCTTTTTCATCAACCCAATAGTTTATAAGGTTCACACCATATTTTTTCTGCACAGCCAGATCTTTCAGGTGTGCCGCAGCCACATCGCTTGCCTTTACATTACCCGGCCCAAATTCATGAAAATCGAGATACAAATTTTTCCCACCGCTGGCCAGGGCTTCGGATCCGTTCGTTACAGGATAAATATTATCCGGCACCATACCGTGCGCCTTAGCATGGGTTTTGACAATGGATGCAGTATCGAAAGCGGAAACCAGGCAGTAGATCTTCCCCGCGGCTGTATCCACCCAGTACTTAATAAACTCAGTATTAAACTGACCTTCGGTTGCGAGATCCTTGATATGAGCCTGGGCAACGGCTTCATAAGTTACTTTTCCCGGTCCCACATTGTGAACATCAATAAAAAGTTGTTTTCCCGTGTGAAGATTATCTGTTGATTTCTGACCCTTTACTGAGGTCATACTGGTGCTGTTTTGCTGAGCACTTAGGGGACTGCTCATAATCCAGCCTGCGAAAAATAAGATTGTTCGAAATAAATGTTTCATCTGAAATGGTTTAAAAGTGATTTAAATTAGTCAGACAAAACTATACACTGATAAATCCCTCTGCTGTAACTTTTGATTCAAATGCTGGTAATTTTTAGATAGGCTGTTCAGACGGATTATTCCGGATGTGGAAAAACTTGTTTCTAACTGTTTAAAAAAATGATTGGAATTTGTCTTAAATTAATGTTTTCATAGGATAAGGTTTAATGGTTAATGGTATTTGATTAGTGCGGCCTCCCCTAAAAAGGAGGCTTATTTTATTTATAAAAAGAAGGGAAAGGGCGATGCGACCCGCCACCGGAGCTATTAGTTTCCGGTGGCAGGGCTGACCTGATAGTTGATCAGGATAAGGTTCAATGGTAATGGTATTCGAGCGCAGCATCCCGGCTTTCCGGATCTCTGAAAACCCTAAACCTGAATAATCTCAGGAAATAGTACCGCATTCGCCTGGTCTTGTAATTAACCTACATAAACATCATTAAAATTGGGCAGTCAAGCCAGCATTTTTGTATGGTTTTATAGCACGATTGTACTAAATTATTGTCCGGCTCCGGGCCATTTGCTATTTTTAACGATCAAATATATTTCTTGGGAAGAAGGAACCTGATTCAGAAAATTGACCTGACCCCTCCAAATCAAGTGCAGACAATGATTGAAAACCGCCGGGTTTTCAATCTCAACAACTGCGAGCTTAATATCTATGAAAGCTATCAGAAGGCATTTGGGGTACCGTTAACCTTTAAAGATCTGGTGATCACCAGCATGGTTACCGGCAGAAAAGTGATGCACCTGGCAGAAGTCCCGGACTTCGAATATTTACCAGGTGAAACGGTGATATTACCCGCCAATCAGTCCATGCTGATTGACTTTCCCGAATCCACACATCGAAAACCCACCCAATGTATTGCTCTTACGGTGAACGCTGAATATATACAGGGCACCATGCAATATCTCAATGCATCTTATAACAGTGGCAGTGACGACGGTCATACATGGAATATTGATTATAGTCAGTATCATTTTTCAAATGATGCAGAAATCGCCGAAACCATCAATAAAATCATTCGCAATTGCAGCAGTAGTGACAAAGCAAAAAATATATACGCAGATCTGAGTCTGAAGGAACTTCTGATCCGGCTTGTACAGAGTCAGCATCTGAAGCGGGTGGAGATGGATAAAAATGATAAAAAGAATTTCAGCCGTCAGCATTTTCTGCTTGATTATATTCACGGACATCTGTCAGACAAATTGGGAGTGGACGCGCTTTCCCGTAAAGCCCATATGAGCCGCAATGAATTTTTCAAATGGTTCAGGCTGCAGTTTGGCATATCGCCACTGGAGTATATCAACCGTGAACGCATCAAACTGGCGAAACAACTTCTGGGCATCAAAGATACGACGGTCACAGAAGCAGCTTATCAATGCGGATTCACCGATGTCAATTATTTTGTACGGCTCTTCAAAAAATCTGAGGGTATCACACCAGGTACTTTTAAGGAATTCGTTTTGAGGGAATCTCTTGTATTAAGCCCGATC
>DASXKM010000202.1:0-7462 GCA_036496825.1 Puia sp.
CAGGCCTTTTTAAGTAGGGGGGGAGCGGAATAGAGCCAAACTGGTGCAGAACGGATTCGAACGGCAGTTCAAAAGGTGTCCAGATAAATTCAACGACAAAATCATCCTTTCTTTTTTCGACAAATCGCGCTTCTAACCGCAGTACTCCAAATTCTTTGACGAGCACCTGTTGGCGTTTCCATTTAGAAGCACCGCCGATGAAACAGGACCATAAAGCGGATCCTGTCTTCATCATCCCAGCAGATATGGACTTTTCCGAATGAGGTTCGAGACAAAATATTTCTATTTGACCGCCAGTTGGTTTTTGAAATAATATTCTGGCTTCAACTACGCGACTATTGTTAAATACGAGCAGGCAGGGGCTGGGAAGAAAATTTCCGATTCCGGCGTAAACCGCTTCCTCAATTTTACCAGATTGCCATACCAGTAGTTTTGATGCGTCGCGTTCATTTAATGGAAAGCGCGCGATTTTATCTTCAGGTAACTCATAACCGAATGTGGACATGAAAAGTTTATCTGGGAAACGCGTTGGATGGGTCATCGATCTGAGTTATGCACAGTTATTCACACTGATTAACATCTTATACACAGGGAATTTGGCATTTTAGTCGTCTTCATGGTTGCAAACCATTGCCTGCAGTGCTTTCCAGTGCAGCGAATTTCTGTGGAAAAATTAAAATCTTCCAAATTGTTTTGTAAAGTGGGAAAAAGTGTTATTTTGTGTCAATTATTAACAACATTGGTTCAAGTCCTTATAAATGAATGGTTTTCTTGGGGAATACGAGGTAACGCTCGATGCAAAAGGGCGGTTTCTCCTGCCGGCTTCGCTGAAAAAGCAAACCGGCGAGGAAGCGGGTTCCTTTGTGATAAACCGTGGATTTGAAAAATGTCTGGGTCTATATCCCATGAAAAGTTGGGAGCCCATTTTTGAGCAGATTAGCAAGTTGAATGATTTTGACCCAAAGGTACGGTCATTCAGGAGATATTTTTTGAATGGGGCGACGATGATGGAGTTGGATTCGGCCGGGAGATTATTGATCCCGCAGAATTTAAAAGATTATGCCGGACTCGAAAAAGATGTCGTGCTGGTTACTGCAGTTAATAAAATAGAAATCTGGGATAAAGTAAAGTACCAACAGTTCTTTGAAAGCTTTTCACCGGATGACTTCAGTGGTCTGGCCAATGAAGTGATGAATGGCAAACCCGATAAATGAATTATATGAGGGATTCCAATCCCGCATATCATATACCCGTATTGCTTTCAGAAGCGATGGACGGTTTGAATATCAGGGCAAGCGGGATCTTTGTTGATTGCACCTTTGGCGGAGGTGGACATTCAACAGAGATCCTGGCTCACCTGAACTCCGAAGGAAGGTTATTTGGATTTGACCAGGATGAAGATGCGAAGAGGAATATCATACCAGACGAGCGATTCGTTTTCATCCCCCACAATTTTCGGCATATCCGAAGATTTCTTCGGCTTCATGGAATAACAGCCGTGGACGGAATATTGGCTGATCTGGGTGTGAGCAGTCACCAGTTTGATGAGCCGACCCGTGGTTTTTCCACCCGATCTGAAGAGGCAGGCCTGGATATGAGAATGGACAAGAGGCAATCACAAACAGCAGAAGTTGTTCTGAATACTTATGGAGAACAAAAACTCCAGGAAATATTCAGCATGTACGGAGAGGTAACGAATGCCAGGACACTGGCCAGGGCGATCGTTACACTCAGAAACAAAACAGCTTTTCGAACCGTGAATGGATTTAAACAGGCGATTGCTGATCTGGTAAAAGGCAACCCAAACAGGTACTTCGCACAGGTATTTCAGGCTTTGCGCATTGAAGTGAATGATGAAACTGGCGCATTACGTGAAATGCTAGCGCAGGTTCCGGATTTACTAAAGCCTGGCGGCCGTATAGCAATCATCAGTTTTCATTCACTCGAAGACAGGATTGTAAAACAGTTTTTCAGGAGTGGCCGGTTCGAAATCAACGACGAACAGGATCCTTTCGGTTCCTCCCCATTCATAACCCCATTCCGGACGATCACAAAAAAACCCATAACCCCATCCGAAAAAGAGCTTGGCCGGAATCCGCGTGCAAGAAGTGCAAAATTAAGAATCGCAGAAAAAATATAAAAGATATAATCCCCTACCTAAGAAAATTCAGTATGATAATCGTACCCTACTTTTTTTATTCATCACACTGCCATTATGAAGTCGTTCAAAAACAACAGAAAAAAGGTGAAAGGACTCATCCGCTATCAATGGATGGTTCGTAATCTGCCTTTTTTTCTCTTCCTCGCTTTCTTGGCAGTAATCTACATATATAACGGGCATTATGCCGACCGTGTGGTGCGTGACATTGGTAAAACAGGCAGGGAACTTCAGGAATTACAATATGAATTTAAAAGCCTGAAAAGCGAAGTCATGTTTCGCAGTAAGCAGAGCGAATTAGCCAGGGCCGTTGAGCCATTTGGATTAAAACCACTGTCGTCACCCCCGATGGTCCTGACCGATAGTTTAAATAACTAAAATAATTTTTATCACCCATATCCCCGATGCCAGGTGGAACTAAGGAGAGATATACTTTGGAGAGTTTACCTGTGTTTCATCGGAATGGTGCTGATATGTGCTGCTGTATTGGGAAGAGTATTTTTTATACAGCAGGTACAGGGAAAATATTGGAGAGCGCTGAGTGATAGTCTGCATCAGAAATATGTAGACCTCGGTGCAGAACGAGGAACGATCTATAGTGAAGATGGAAATATGTTAAGTACCTCAGTTCCTTTTTTTAATATATATATCGATTTCGATGCCGACGGTCTTCGGGAGAAAAACGGTAAACGTTTTAAAGACAATCTCGACTCTCTTTCCCTTTGTCTGGCGAATCTTTTCAAAGACCAATCTGCCGCTGTCTACAAAAAACAATTACTTCAGGGGTATCGGTCGTCCGACCGATATTATCTTTTACAGCGTAATCTGAACTTTGATCAATATAAGCAACTTCGAAATTTTCCACTCGTTCGTCTGGGAAGAAATAAGAGCGGTTTTATCACAGATGCCTCAAGCAAGCGACTTAATCCATTTGGATTACTGGCGAATCGCACGATCGGATTATCACGTGATAATGCGCAAAATGTAGGGCTCGAAAGAACTTACGATAGTCTTTTGCGTGGTGAAAATGGCAGGCGGCTGGTACGTTATCTGAATGCGGGTACATATATTCCGGTTGAGGGGTATGAGATTGATCCTGAAAACGGAAAGGACATTATTACAACGATTGATGTAAATACACAGGACATCGCTGAAAATGCCCTGCTCTCGATGATGGTTGAAAATGAATGTGAACATGGGACCTGCATTGTAATGGAAACAGCCACCGGAAAGATCAAGGCCATGGCAAATCTTGGCAGGCAACCAGATGGCAGTTATTGGGAAGATTTAAATTATGCGATCAGAGCTTCTGAACCCGGATCCACTTTCAAACTGGCTACGCTGATGTCATTATTGGAAGATCATGAAATTCACTTAACCGATCACTTAAATATTGAAGGGGGTACGTGGAAGATTGGAACGCGTACTGTACATGACGCCGAAAAACAGGAAATCAGTGACGTTACCGTAGAACAGGCTTTTGAACATAGTTCTAATGTTGGCATGGCAAAACTTGTTGTGGCTCATTACTCCCAGCATCCTCAACAATTCGTGGATCATCTGAAAAAATTAAAGCTGAATCAGATAACCGGTGTCGACCTTGCCGGAGAAACATCACCCATCATCAAGTCTCCCAAATCCCGTACCTGGAGCGCGAGTACACTTCCCTGGATGGCTTTTGGTTATGAGGTATTGATAAGTCCCTTACAGACGCTCACTCTGTATAATGCCGTTGCGAATAATGGCAAAATGATGAGGCCTTATCTCGTAAATGCAGTCCAGTATGCCGGAGGCATAGACCGGGAAAATCAACCTGTTGTTATGCTGGATAAAGTCTGTAGTGATGAAACACTTGCAGAACTTAAAACATGTCTTGAAGGTGTTTGTATTAAAGGAACTGCAAAATCAGCATTTAAAAATACTTTTTATCCTGTTGCAGGCAAAACCGGTACAGCTCTCGTAGCCAACGGCAATCGCGGATATGCGGATCATATTTATCAGTCTTCTTTTGCCGGTTATTTTCCTGCAAATCATCCACGTTATACCTGCATAGTTGTCATAAAAAATAAACCGTTTGCAAAAAAGTACCTCGGTGCATCGGTTGCGGGACCTGTATTCAGAGAAGTGGCAGATAAGTTAATGAGTCTGGAGGCACTAACACCAGATAGCACACAACTCGCTTCCTACACAGGTTTGCTCAGGAAAGACAGTACGGCCTATTATTATGCGGGATCGACTGAAGAAATAAAAAATATTTTTTACTCCCTAAAAATGCCCTACGGGGATTCTTCCAGCAATAATAAATGGTCAGGCGTTTACAGGCAAAACAGCCAGCCTGTCATCAAGGCAAAAAATGAAGAAATGAAAAAAGTGCCTGATGTGAAAGGAATGGGATTAAAAGATGCACTGTACTTATTGGAAACAAGGGATATGAAAGTTGTTACAAGGGGAACGGGAAGAGTAAAACAACAGAGTATTCCTGCCGGAACGATCGTATCGAAAAATCAAAAACTCATCCTGGACCTCAACCAATGATTTTACAGGAAATTTTATATAAAGTTCGCATCCGGTCAGTCCATGGAAAATTGGATGTAGAAGTCCATGACCTTCAGCTGGATTCACGTAAAGTGAGAAAAGATTCGGTATTTATAGCCATGAAGGGCACTCATGCAGATGGGCATCAATTTATTGATTCCGTCTCCGAAGTCCGGCCCGCTGCAATTGTATGCGAAATTCTCCCAGCCGGTCTGAAGGATGGAATTACATATATACAGGTGGAGAACAGTGCGGCCGCTGCCGGTTTAATGGCCCATAATTTTTTTGGACAGCCTTCTGAAAAACTAAAACTGGTAGGCGTTACAGGAACAAACGGGAAGACGACCATCGTAACGTTGCTCTTTAAATTGTTCAGTTCTTTAGGGTATAACTGCGGCATGCTGAGTACGGTGCAGAATCAAATCGGAAATAAAATTTTACCAGCGACTCACACAACGCCGGATCCGATTTCATTGAATCAGCTGCTGCACGATATGTTGAATGCCGGTTGTACGCATGTATTCATGGAAACCAGTTCACATGCCATTCACCAGCATCGCATAGCCGGGCTTCATTATACCGGGGGTGTTTTCAGCAATATCACGCATGATCATCTGGATTATCATCAAACATTTGACGAATACATCCGCGTCAAGAAATTATTTTTCGATGGACTTTCCTCTGCAGCTTTTGCGATAACCAATTCAGATGATAAGAGAGGGGATGTAATGCTGCAGAATACGGCTGCATCAAAATACACATACAGCCTGAAAACAACGGCAGATTTCAAGGGGAAAATTCTTGAAAATAATCTGACAGGACTGGTGATGCTGGTAAATGATCAGGAGGTGCATTTTCGGCTGATCGGTGAATTCAACGCGTATAATCTGCTGTCTGTATTCGGTACCGCCATTTGTCTGGGTGAAGAAAAAGCCGAGATTCTTCGGAATCTGAGTGTACTGAGCGGAGCCGAAGGGAGATTTGATTATATGATTTCTTCCAAAGAAAAAATAGTAGGTATCGTTGACTATGCGCATACGCCTGATGCACTGGAAAATGTGCTGAGCACGATTCGTAAACTGCGTAGAAATGACGAACGCATCATCACGGTGGTCGGATGTGGTGGAGACCGGGATAAAAAGAAAAGACCCGTTATGGGTGAACTGGCCTGCCAGCTGAGTGATAAGGTCGTATTCACCTCCGACAATCCGAGATCAGAAGAACCTGAAGCTATCCTCAAAGACATGGAACAAGGGCTGAACACAGCCGCAAGAAAAAAATTTATCTCGATCGCAGACCGCAGGGAAGCAATCAAAACCGCCGTGAATCTTTCACAGGCATCTGATATTGTTCTGGTTGCCGGAAAGGGTCATGAAAAATATCAGGAAATTAAAGGAGTAAAATATCCGTTCGACGATAAAGTGGTTTTGAGAGATTTTTTTGGCTTATTGGACAAATAAAATTGGGAACTAGTCCCGTAATCGGTTTTAAACAGCCGGATCAACAATATGTTGTATCATCTATTCGATTGGCTCAGGCAAACAGGCGTTAAAGTACCCGGAGGTGCGTTATTCCAATTCATCACTTTTCGGGTATTGCTTGCCGTTATCCTGTCATTGGTAATCACCATGTTGTTCGGAAGAAGACTGATTAATTATTTGCGCACCCTGCAGGTAGGTGAAAGTGTGCGGGAACTGGGCCTGGAAGGAGAACAACAGAAAAAGGGGACACCTACTATGGGAGGTATTATAATCATACTGGCCATTCTGATTCCCACTCTCTTACTTGCAAATCTCAACAAAGCATATATCCGTCTGATGATATTCAGTACACTCTGGATGGGTATGATCGGTTTTATTGATGACTACCTGAAATTACGCGCCAAGAGAATAGCGCAGAAACAGGGTATAAATTATAAAAAAGGGGATAAGGATGGCTTAGCCGGTTGGTTTAAAGTACTCGGTCAGATTGTACTCGGTTTTGTTGTGGCTGCCACACTTTACTTTAACAGCAACACCAAAGTATGGCGTGAATTTGTGGGCGATAACAAACCAACCGATACCATCGGTCTGAAGAAAGTAATCCTCGATGGAAAAGTAAAACTTTTTGTAGAAGCCAGGGAGCCAATTACGACCATTCCCTTTGTCAAGAATCACGAATTCAATTATTCCAAGTTATTACCGGCTGCGATGCGCGGCGCGACATGGATCCTGTATATCGTTATCGTCATTTTTATCATCACTGCGGTGTCAAATGGTGCCAATATAACGGATGGTATTGATGGACTGGCTACCGGAGTAAGCGCAGTAATCGGTACTTGTTTAGGGGTTTTTGCCTACGCGAGCGGCAATCTGCGTTTTGCAGAATATCTGAATATCATGTATATCCCCAACCTCGGAGAATTATCCATTTTCATCGGGGCATTGATTGGTGCGTGCATTGGTTTTCTTTGGTATAATTCATATCCGGCAACTGTTTTCATGGGCGATACAGGAAGTTTAACATTGGGCGGCATTATCGCAGCGCTGGCAGTGATCGTACGGAAGGAATTACTAATTCCAATTTTTTGTGGCGTCTTTCTGGTTGAAAATATCAGCGTGGTATTACAAGTGAGTTATTTCAAATACAGCAGGCGAAAATATGGTGAGGGGCGAAGGATATTCCTGATGAGTCCGCTGCATCATCATTATCAGAAATTGGGTTATAACGAAAGTAAGATAGTAACCAGATTCTGGATTGTAACGATACTGTGTGTTGTATTTGCGATCG
>DASXKM010000203.1:0-9024 GCA_036496825.1 Puia sp.
AAATGGGCTGCGAAAAGACTGGATTCAGCAAGACTTAAAAGAACTTATGTTTTCAAATCCCTGCTGGAAACAAATGCAAACCTGACGTTTGGGTCGGACTGGCCTGTAGCCCCTCTTGATCCGATTGCCGGAATTTATGCAGCGGTAACCAGACGTACGCTGGACGATAAAAATCCTGGCGGATGGTTTCCTGAACAGAAGATTTCAGTTGAACAGGCGCTTCGTTGTTATACAGTAAATAATGCCTGGGCAGGATTTCAGGAAACGAAGACGGGCAAATTGAAAGCGGGCCTGCTGGCCGATTTTACTATTTTATCGGAAGACCTCTTTAGCATCGCACCGGAAAACATCCGCAATACAAAAGTTCTTATTACGGTTGTGAATGGGAAAGAAGCGTTTAAACGATGAAAGCCTAAAGCCTAAAGCCTTCAGCCTAGAATGGTTTATAAAATCCGGCCCTGTCTGTTACTCCGGGCCAGTCGTCAGTTCTGAACGGCGAAGCCGGAAATCCTTCAACATTGTAAAGGTTAATATAAAGGGGAGCATTACTCCATCCGTATCTGACGGCGACCGGATTTGATACCGAATCAGCACTCACTTCAACCTGGTCACCGCGAATGACCGCTTTGGCAAAATAAAATTGTCTGTCAGCACCGGCTAATTCAAATCCTTCCAGTGCCCCATATATGTTCTTTGATATGAGCCCGTTCCCAATTGATTTGAAGGATAAAACAGCTTTCCCATCTGAAAACTGAACGGACTTATAGACCGGGCCGGAGCAGATTTGAGGCAAACCGTACACATCATTTAAAGCAATCGCCGCGAGTCTGTGGCCAACAACCTGTTTGTTTTTTGGATGGATATCTTTCGCCTCACCTACATCAGTAGTGACAGCCATGCCTGTTTTGGGAAGATCTAATGCCTTTGATTGCGATTCCCTTATTTCAGCCCATTTATTCCCCGCATTGCTGGATTCATCAGATCCGAAACTGGCCAGTTGCACAAAAAGAAATGGAAATTCATCATTCCATTCTTTTCTCCAGCTGCTGATCATCAGCGGAAATGTTTTTCTATATTCAAAAGCATGGTCAACATTCGCTTCCCCCTGATACCATAAAACACCCCGGATAGTAAATGGAATGACGGGATGAATCATTGCATTGTAAATAATTGTTCCTTCGTTATTCATCCAGTGTATAAAATGATGCGGCCTGTCGAGCAACGGCAACACTTTCCATTGCTCATCGGCCAGAGAAATTTTTTCTCCATCAAAATCCACATATAACTGATCAGAAGAGCCATGAATCCCAATCGTCATTTGGTCGGGGACAGGCTGTCCACCGATTTTGACCAGCAGAATATTTTTTCCCTGCTTCCAGGAGCCAGCCGGCAGCGGAATCAAAATATTTTTTTCATCGGGGATGGATAGTGGTTTACCATTGAGAAAAATACTAAACCGGATATCCGAGGTCCCGACACTTAATAAAGAAGGAAGATGAGATTGTATAGAATCCACCATTACAACTTTCATCATATATGCTTCACCCCTATATGCCGGCAGACCATTCCAGTCGAGGTCGCCCGGAGCGGAGGTCGTCATCCATCCGGAAAATGAAAAATCCGGTTTCAGAAAATCTTCCCCGTTCACATCCGGCTTTGCGCCATTATTATTTTTTATCAATGTTGAAGACAGCTGTTTTTCAATCTTTGCATTTGTCTGATCCCAGTTATCGGACATTTGCCGGGCATAGTCCTTCAGATCTTCAGAGCCAAGCATATCCTTCTTGCTGATCCAGCTTTCGACATTGGATCCACCCCAGTTGTCATAAATTAAACCTACCGGTACATGGAGCTTTTCATAAATCTCTCTTGCAAAAAAATATCCGACCGCTGTAAAATCGCCGGTCGTTTCAGGCGTAGATAAGGTCCATACTGCTGTATCAATAAATTCTTCCGGTTTAAAACTCAGTTTGTTCGGAATCGTAAGCTGCCTGATCAAAGGATTATTTGCCCTGTGTATTTCATATTTTGCATGGATTGCCTGTTTGACCATGAATTGCATATTTGACTGACCGGAACAAAGCCAAACCTCTCCAATAAAAACATCATTATAAATTTTGGTTTCTTTTTTTGTTTTTACGGTCAGGACAAAAGGACCTCCTGCCTGAAAAGAGGGCAACGTGACCAGCCAGTTGCCATTTTTATCAGAAATGGCTGAGCCTTTTTTTTCTCCCAATGAAACCGATACTTCATCTCCGGCTTTTGCAGCGCCCCAGATTTTTAAGGGTTTATCCCTTTGTAAGATCATATGATCATTAAAGATGGCAGACAGATGTAATTGACCATAAGAAGCGGTAAAATGAAGAAGAAGTATTATGAGAAAAGGAATTTTCATTTGTTTCAGTTAAACATTTAATATTTCAGAAATCAGAATAATTTTTTGCAGCATCATCCAGAATCAAAACCCAGTCCTGTCCATATCCCGCGGATGGCGGGTTGAATATTTTATTTCCGGAGTTCTCAACCTGCTGCTCATTTGTGACAGCACCATTCCTGGGATTGAACCAATGGACGTTTAGCATTTTCCCTTCGATCTTCCCCATGATTACCGTAAACGGATTACCGGTTGCCGAATAAATATAAATATAATCCCTGCCCCTTGTAGCCTGAACGCGTGTGGCGGCGGGCAGATTATTTTCTATCAGCAAAGACTGATCCGGTACACGTTCCGTCATTGGATGAGATTCCATTAACTTCCTCACATATTTCATCTGATTTGCTCCTGGTAACTCAAGTGCTTCCGGCCAGTAAACATGCGGCCCATTTATCGCTTCGTGTTCTTTGGAATAAAATTGCCATATGTCGTGGCATCCATAAGTATGTCCGCAGGCACCGGAAAACAAATCGAGATAAGCATATTGGCGAATATCATAAGCGCTGCTGGTTCCCAAATCCTTCACATTAAAACAAACGGGATGATCCTCATAAATGGGTTCTCCGTCGATCACCGGTTTTGCCGGTGTTCTTAACCAGGCCTTATATATCTTATCGTACACAGCAGTGTTTCTGCAGTGACCGTTCTGAAACATATTCAATGAAAGCCATTCATCATTAAAAAAATACTGCCCGGCACCCTGTTCATTGGGTTGAGGATGATAGGTGATCAGCGCTTTGTCTTTCCCGCCAACGCCTTCCAGTATTCCCCTGGCCATCGATCTCCAGATTTCAAATTCTGTTTCGTTTTGTGGAATCCTGTCACCTCCCAGTATCCATATAATATTCTTTTTGTCCCTGTACCGCTTCCCCAGCCAGCTTCCATAAACCCTGGCATTTTGAGGAGTAAAGATAACGGGGCCGACTCCCCATGCTTTTGTCACCTTATCACCCCATGTTGGTAACAAACCAATAACAAGTCCATCTTCAGCCGCTTTGTTGATAATATAATCCACGTGTTTAAAATAATTCTCATTGGGTGTAGCAGGATCATCGTTCAGCAGGGGAAGGTCGCCATAAGGATTTGCCGTGTGCAGGCCGTCGAATTCAGCAAGAATAACGGCCTGAACAACCGTGAAACCCTGTCTGCTCCTGGTTTTTAGGTATTCATCGGCCTGTTCCCGGTTCAGGCGGTGAAATAATTCCCAGCCGGTATCCCCCAGCCAGAAAAAATCTCTACCGTCCCGAAGTAAAAAGTGTCCGTTTGAACTGGGCCGAAACTGGGCTCCGGAAAAAAGAAAAAAGAGGCAACAAAGAAGGGTGAACAATCCTTTCATCGAATAGTAAGTTATCAAAAAAAATCAGAATCATTTTTTGGCTATATTCATTCTCTAATTTCACACATGAGTAATCACCACAATCCATCAGCTCCACTCGATACGCCACTTGGTCCGACGGGAGGTCAACGCTTGTATTCACTGGATGCGCTCCGGGGATTTGATATGTTCTGGATCATGGGTGCCGAAGAAATTTTCAATACGCTGGCCAGGGCAACAAACTGGCCTGCACTGAACTGGATATCCAACCAGCTGACACACCCGGCATGGAACGGTTTTCATTTGTATGATCTGATTTTCCCCCTGTTTCTTTTTATGGCAGGTGTCGCAACACCTTTTTCGGTTGGAAGGGAACTTGAAAAAGGGAATGACAGGAAAAAAGTTTTGTTACGCGTGATCAGGCGTGGACTGATTCTGGTGATCCTGGGTATTATTTATAACAACGGACTTCATTTAAGGCCCATCTCCGATATCCGTTTTGCCAGCGTGCTCGGAAGGATCGGTATTGCGTACATGTTTGCCAACATCATTTTTATATATTCAAAACGAAACACCCAAATTATCTGGTTCTGGGCGCTTATTATTGGTTACTGGCTCTTATTGAAATTCACGTCCGCACCCGGTTTTCCAATGGGCGACCTGACCATGGAAGGAAATTTCACTTCCTATATTGACAGAAGTATTCTGCCCGGTAAACTTTACCTGGGTATCCATGATCCGGAAGGTCTGATGTCTGACATACCTGCGATCAGTACCGGCCTTCTTGGAATACTGACTGGCACCTACATTAAAAAAAGTTCGCACAACGGCTCGCAGAAAGCTGCGCGTATGGCGATAACCGGATTATGTTTCATCATTCTGGCGTTGGTATGGAATTTCGACTTCCCGATAAACAAAAACCTCTGGACAAGCTCGTTTGTTTGCCTGGTAGGCGGATTGAGTCTTTTGTACCTCTCCGTTTTTTATTATATAATCGATGTGCTGGGTCATAAAAAATGGGCGTTCTTTTTTAAAGTAATTGGTATGAATTCGATCCTGATTTATATTTCCGGTCGCTTTATTAACTGGGAATATGCAACAAATGGTTTTTTCCAATGGCTCGGCGAACTCAGTCCGGTTCTCTGGGCTCCTGTTGTTATGTCCATTTGCTATATGGCCGTAAAATGGGCATTTATGTATTTCCTCTACCATAAAAAAGTATTTCTGAGAGTTTGATATCAAATTCTACTAATTTATTTATGAAAAAAATCGGGTCCTTTTTATTTTTCTGTTTGATAATTCAAATCGGAACGGCTCAATCATCATTAAATGAACAGCCCGCATTTATCCGCGACAGTCTTGACAGCTATATAAATAAAGGCATCAAAGACTGGGTTGTTCCGGGACTTGCCATTGTCATCGTTAAAGACGGCAAAGTGATCTGGATGAAGGGTTATGGCGTACGGGATATTGAAACTAAAAAACCCGTTGATGAGAACACGTTGTTTATGATTGCGAGCAACAGCAAGCTATTCACCGGCAGTTCACTCGCCATGCTGGAGACGGACGGTAAGATTTCACTGGATGATCATATTACAAAATACTTTCCAGACTATCGGCTGTACGATTCCACATCGACGAAGCTGGTCAGTATACGTGATATGCTTTCTCACCATATCGGTACAAAAACCTTTGAAGGAGATTTTACATTCTGGAACACCTCACTGAGCAGAGAGGAGATTATGAACAAAATGCGTTTTTTGAAGCCTCCTTTTCATTTTCGTCAGGAATTCGGGTATTGCAATAGCTGTTTTCTTGTTGCCGGTCAGGTGATCCCGGTGGTAACCGGTGAAACCTGGGAACATTTTGTTCAAAGTCATCTCCTCAGCCCTCTCGGGATGGACCATACGCTTGCGTTGTCAACCGGAGTTGCCAGTCAGACTGATGTGGCAACACCTTATTCCACGGCTTACACGAATCAAATCAGCAAAGTGCCTTACGATAACTGGAACAACCTAGCTCCGGCAGCCAGTATAGTAAGTAATGTAAATGATTTGTCGCACTGGCTATTCATGCAATTAGATTCCGGTCGCTACCAGGGAAAAAAAATCATTTCCTGGGAAGCTCTTCAGAAAACAAGAATTGCAAATACATGGATCAGAAGCATCATGTCAGAAAAATATCCGACACACTTTACAGGATACGGACTTGGATTAAATATGCAGGACTATGCCGGGAAACAGATTTACTGGCATACCGGGGGAGCAGGAGGTATGGTGAGTAATGTATGTTTCGTTCCTGAAGAAAAACTGGGCATTGCGATATTGACAAATAATGATAACCAGGGATTTTTTGAGGACCTGCGTCATCAGATACTGGACGCCTATCTCGGTGTTTCCTATGTAAACAGAAGCCTGCAGGATCTTCCCAAATTCGTGAACGAAACAAAATTGGCATTTAACCAAAGGGCAGCATGGAATGCGCGGGTTGAAATGCATAATAAACCTTCGCTTTCACTGTCTTCATACGCGGGCGAATACAACAATGACTTATATGGAAAAATCCATATCAGCCAGGAAAAAGATCATCTGTTCATTCAATTTGATATCAAACCAGATTTGAATGCAACACTGGAATATATGGATGAAGGAGAATGGCTGTTGAAATACAATAATATTGTTTATGGCAGGTTCGCAGTAAATTTTGATTTGTCGGGTGGAAAAGTCAAATCACTGACGACCAAACAGAATCCGTATGTTGAATTCGATCCTTATCTGTTCAGCAAGATTAACTAACCGGAAAATCCAATTATGCGCGCAATTTTATTTGTCGGTATCGGAGGTGGACTAGGCAGCATACTTCGATACGTAATTTCCGCATTCGTTGGAAGACATGTTCCACTGGTTTTCCCGCTCGGGACACTGCTGGTAAATATTTCGGGATGTTTCCTGATTGGTGTTTTTTATTCCATGATTGCCAGGCATGACGGATTTAATGCTGACTGGCGACTTTTTCTGATTACGGGTATTTGTGGTGGTTATACGACATTCTCTACTTTCTCTTATGACGGGCTCATTCTTTTAAAACAGGGTTCGGGCCTTCCCTTTATGATATATGTAATCTGTTCGGTAGTGGTTGGTCTGCTGGCCACTTTTGCCGGTGTAGCCTTATTTAAATAGTTGGCGGTTGACCGTTGACCGTTGACCGTTGATGGTTGACACTCCACGACTACGCGTATATTTGCAGATTAAATGAAAGAAATTTCCCTGGCACGCATTCGATTTGCGAATGCTGTTTATTTTTTTATTTCCGGTTTTGGTTATTCCAGTTGGACTTCACGTATTCCGGGTATTAAAGAGTCCCTGAAACTAAATGACGCTCATTTCGGTACGCTCCTGTTTATGATGCCCCTAGGTTTGATTATTACGATGCCTTTTACGGGTAAGCTCCTGGATCATTATAAGAGCCGGACGATTATGCTGATTGGCGCCCTGATGTACAACGGCGTTCTCGCGTGTATGGGTTTCAGCGGTTACACATGGGTGTTAGGTATTGTGTTATTTTTTTTCGGCTCATCCCGAAACCTGATGAATCTTTCCATCAATGCCCAGGCCATTGGGGTTCAGTCATTATATACCCGATCCATCCTTAGTTCCTTTCACGCCGTTTGGAGCATGGCTGGTTTTGCGGGCGCAGCATTCGGTTATCTGATGGTGACGCTCAACATAATACCCGCCTGGCACCTGCTCGGAGTAAGTCTGATACTGACAACTCTTACTCTTTATTATTATAGAGACGCGCTGGATCAACAACCAGATCACAAAATAAAAAGATCCATATTCAAACTTCCTTCAAAAGGCATGCTGGTATTTTCACTCATTTGTTTTGCTTCCATGGCCTGTGAGAATACAATGTACGACTGGAGTGGAATTTATATACGGCAGGTGTTGCATGGCACAAAGGCTGTCGCGACCATCGCCTTCGTAATTTATATGGTGGCGATGACGACCGGCAGAGTTTTTGGTGATCGTGTGGCGGATCGTTTTGGAATCAAACGGGTGCTGGCTGCCAGCGGCCTGCTGATCACCGGGGGATTTATCATAATTGTCAGCTCTCCTTTTATTCCCCTCACCATGTTTGGCTATTTACTGACCGGCTTTGGTGTGTCATGCGTGGTACCCTTCGTTTTCGGTCTTGCCGGGAAAATCCCCATGTCAAATCCAGGCGCTGCACTTGCTTCCATATCCTCTCTCGGATACCTGGGATTTTTATTGGTTCCTCCCATGATCGGATATGTGGCCCAGGCAACCAATTTGCGCGTGTCGTTTGCTATCATCGCATTGATGGGTTTACTGATGGTCAGACTAAGCAGCCGGATACAGGTACAATAACAATCAATCATCCTACTGGAAAGGAACGGGAAGGTTTGCGTGCTGACTTAATTAAAGTAAATGTTTGATCATCCAGAGATCGCAGCCAAAATGGCCTGAATGCCCCATGGGTCCCGGAAGAAAAGAGAATCCAGCTTTTTCATAGAGTCCGATCGCTGCCCTCAATTCGGGCATGGTTTCGAGATACATATCGGTGAAGCCAAGCTCAATGGCTTTCTGAAAACATTGTTCCATCAGCATCAGGCCAAGCCCCTGACCACGCATTTCCGGGAGAAGATAAAGCTTTACTAATTCACAGCATCCAGCCGGTAAACCGGGAGTTGGAAAAATTCCCGAGCCACCGACAATCCTGCCTTCCACTTCTGCAATAAAATATGCAGAACCAGGTTTCGAAAATAATTCGAACAGATTATCTGTCGTAGGATCAAAATAAACCGTTCCGGGTTTGTCCGCGCCAAATTCTGCCAGCGTACTTCTGATAATTGATGCGATGGGTTGGTTGTCGTCGGCGCGTATGGTTCTTATACAGATATTTTTCATGAATCTGCAATTTTACTGTATTTCCATGTATGCAGTTACTGAAAAATTGTAATCGTATAATTATTAAAACTGAAAAGAAAATTTATGACGCCCGCCCGGATCTGATATGGCCTGGTGCGATAAACAGAGGATAAATAGGGGAGAACTTAGTTCAGCTCATGAAGGTTTGTGGAATGCAATTGAACAGGGCTTTTAGACATCATGATGATTCTGGTAATGAAATAAATCAGTCCGGCAAGTGAAAGGTAAAAAAGTGCTGAGGTAATGGTGTCCATGGTGACTCCGACTTTTAAATACTTCAACAACCCGGTAAGGCCACAAACGACTGCAAAACAAACAGACCA
>DASXKM010000204.1:0-4949 GCA_036496825.1 Puia sp.
GGCGTCCAGGCGATGAAAAATGGCGCTTTTGATTATATTACCAAGGGAGACGACAATGAAAAAATCATCCCTTTATTAAACCGGGCGATAGAAAAGATTCATTTAAAAAACCGTGTCACGCGGCTCGAAACGCAATTCAAAAAAATCTATGATTTCAATAATATCCTGGGTGAATCGACCCCGATTCGGGATGCCATTTCACTGGCTAAAAAAGTCGCAGTAACTGAGGCAACCGTATTGCTGATGGGCGAAACCGGGACGGGTAAAGAAGTATTCGCACAGGCCATTCATTATGGAAGTAAGCGCAGTTTGAATCCATTTGTTGCACTGAATTGCAGCACTTTAAATAAAGAGCTTTTGGAATCCGAACTTTTCGGTCACAAAGAAGGCTCGTTTACGGGTGCAACAAAAGAAAAAAAGGGCCTGATTGAAGAAGCCGCTACCGGAACACTATTTCTCGATGAAATCGGAGAAATGCATATAGACCTGCAGGCAAAGCTCTTACGGTTTCTGGAAACCAGGGAGTTTATAAAACTGGGCGATACCAAATCAATCAGGGTCGATGTTCGCATCATTGCGGCTACGAATAAACTTTTACAAAACGAAGTAAATGCCGGAAAATTCAGAGAGGATCTCTATTACCGGCTGAATGCCTTTACGATTATTCTGCCCGCTCTTCGCGAACGTAAATCAGATATCCCGTTACTTTCCAGTCATTTCCTGAAAGTGTATGCGGAAAAAACCAATCCAATGGTAAAATCCATTAGTAAGGATTTTCTCGAAACATTGAAAAAACATGAATGGAAGGGAAATATCAGGGAACTGAAAAATATTATCGAAAGGTCTCTAATCGTTTCAAATGGAACCGAATTGTCAACAGCCGATCTGCCGATGGAATTTTCAGCCAGCGACAGCAAAAACAAAAGCCTGTCTGCCTTCGCCCTCGCCAGCGTGGAAAAACTTCATATTCAGCGGGTATTGATCCACACAAAAAATAATAAGTCCGAAACTGCCCGGTTATTAAACATCGGCTTGTCAACATTATACCGCAAAATGGAAGAATATAATATTCAGTAACCAACCACGCCATTTTGATAAACCTTCTCATTTTGAGAGGGTTTTTTTATTCATCAGAATTCCGAAAGAAGAAATGGATTCACTCGTAATTCATTTATAGTTAATGGATTCATCGATTCGCCTGGCGCCTGATCCGGAAAGGGCATCCTTTTGGCAATTTGGAGGAACCAGTAATCAAGTTTACAAAAAAATTCTAAACCCCGATCAGTATGCTGACACTCATTTTAGTGATCGCTCCACTTTTCTGCTTTGCGATCTTTTTTAAATCGATCGATTTTTTTGACAAAATCTAATTCATCATGACACTACTATTTATTATCTCGATCCTGGTTTTCTGCTACCTGTGTTATGTACTTGTAAAACCGGAAAATTTTTAAAGACTATAAACCTGAATTATGAACACAGAAATTTTGGGTGTTGCGGCGATGTTCGTAGTAACGCTTTTACTATCGATCCCGCTCGGCCGTTACATCGGCAAAATTTATGAAGGACAGCCCACCTGGTACGACCGGATCTTACATCCGCTCGACAAATTATTTTTTAAAATCGGCGGCATTCGCCCGGAAAAGGAGATGACCTGGAAACAAAATCTCCTGGCCTTACTGACGATCAACCTTGTCTGGTTTATTTTTTCCATGCTGGTATTGATGAATATGAGCTGGCTGCCGCTAAACCCGGATCAAAATCCTTCCATGTCGGCTGATCTGGCTTTTAACACAACGATCAGTTTTGTCTCCAATACGAATCTGCAACATTATTCCGGTGAGACCGGGGTTTCATATCTGGGGCAACTAACATTGATGTTGTTTATGTTTATCAGTGCGGGAGCGGGAATGGCTGCATGTGCCGTCGTTTTCAACGCGATGAAGGAGAGGACAACTGATAAGCCCGGTAACTTTTACAATTACTTTATAAAATCATGTACCCGTATTTTATTGCCGCTGGCCCTCATTGTATCTGTCATCTTATTGTTCAACGGAACACCGATGACATTTAAAGGAAAGGATCAATATGTTTCCTTACAGGGCGACACGGTAAATGTGAGCCGCGGACCTGCAGCGGCCATGATCGCTATAAAACAACTGGGAACAAACGGAGGTGGCTTTTTTGGCGCCAATTCGTCCGTACCCTTTGAAAACCCGAATTATCTCACCAATATGGTGGAATGTATTTGTATCATTTTGATACCTATGGCGATGATTTTTGCCCTGGGTCATATACTAAAAAGAAAAAAACTGGCCTGGATAATTTTTGCCGTGATGGCACTCGGATTCTTTTGTTTCCTGATTCCTTCTATTTATTTTGAAATGAAAGGCAATCCGGCCATTTCACAAATGGGCATTACCCAAAATCTGGGTAGCATGGAAGGCAAAGAAGTACGCTTTGGTCCGGCAGCATCCGCTTACTGGGGTATCTCCACTACGGTAACTTCAAATGGATCCGTCAATTCCATGCACGACAGCTTCACGCCGCTCACCGGTATGTTTGCGATGATGGGTATGATGGTGAATTGTTTTTTTGGTGGTGTGGGTGTTGGTTTTTTGAATTTTTATGTGTTCATGATTATCGCTGTTTTTATTTCGGGCCTCATGGTGGGAAGAACACCTGAATTTCTGGGAAAAAAGATCGAGGCGAAGGAGATGAAAATAGCGACCATCATTGCGCTGTTACATACACTGCTGATATTGGCTTTCGCAGCCTTCGCCTCACATTTGTATGCAGGGGATCCAAAGACCTATGCAGCCTGGCTGAACAATCCTGGAAGTCATGGCTTTTCGGAAATGCTGTACGAATACACATCTTCTTCCGCAAATAATGGATCAGGTTTCGAGGGTCTGGGCGACGGAGTTCCGTTCTGGAATATCACCTGTGGTCTCGTGATGCTGCTTTCCCGTTTTCTGCCCATCATCGGACCCGTCGCTATTGCAGGCATTCTTGCCAAAAAGAAATTCGTTCCGGAATCTGCAGGTACGTTAAAAACAGATACGGGAACATTTGGTATCATGGTATTTTTTGTGATTCTGATTGTGGCCGCCCTGTCTTTCTTTCCCGCTTTAACGCTTGGTCCCATTGCTGAATTTTTCTCGCAGAAATAATTTTACAAAAATGTCAAAACAGGAAAATAAATTATTCGATCCTTCTTTGGTAAAACAGGCATTGAAACAGTCGGTCATCAAATTGAGTCCGCGGAGCATGGTTCACAATCCGGTAATGTTTACAGTGGAAATCGGAACAGTCATCATGATGGCCGTCTGCATATGGATTTATTTCGGTGAAAAATCCCAGGGCGGATTCATGTATAATCTGGTTGTATTGATTGTATTGTTGCTGACGCTGCTGTTCGCAAATTTTGCGGAAGCCATTGCAGAAGCGCGTGGTAAGGCACAGGCCGATAGTTTAAGAAAGACCCGGGAAGACACCCCGGCAAAAAAAATATTCCCCGTTGGAGAAATATTTACAGATGAAATAAAAATCGTTCCTTCTTCACAACTCAAAAAAGGCGACCTGTTTTTCTGTGAAGCCGGTGATACCATTCCAATGGATGGCGAGATCATTGAAGGACTTGCAAGTATAGATGAAAGTGCGATCACAGGAGAAAGTGCACCAGTGATCCGCGAAGCGGGTGGGGACAAATCGAGTGTTACCGGCGGAACCCGGGTACTCAGCGATCAGATTAAGGTGAAAGTAACAACCAATCCGGGGGAAAGTTTTCTGGACAAAATGATTGCCTTGGTAGAAGGTGCTTCCAGGCAAAAGACACCAAATGAAATCGCCCTGACTATTTTGCTCGCGGGGTTTACCATCATCTTCGTGATCGTTTGTGTTACGTTGAAACCATTTGGTGATTATGCCAATACGCCGATAACCATTGCTGCATTTATATCGCTGTTCGTTTGCCTGATCCCAACAACCATCGGAGGTCTGCTCAGTGCAATAGGCATCGCCGGAATGGATCGTGCCCTGCGGGCAAATGTTATTACAAAAAGCGGTAAGGCCGTGGAGACTGCCGGAGATCTCGATACTTTATTGCTGGATAAGACAGGAACCATTACCATTGGCAATCGCAAAGCGACTCATTTCTGGCCATCCAAAAACATTCCTGAAAAAGAATTTATAGAAGCCTGCGCACTCGCTTCGCTGGCCGATCTGACTCCGGAAGGAAAATCCATCGTTGAGCTCAGCGGTTTGAATGTAAACTCCTTCACCACAAACGGTGCTAAATTTATTGAGTTCACGGCAGAAACCAGGAGCAGCGGGATAGATCTTAATAGTGGTGTAAAAATCAGGAAAGGTGCCTATGATTCAATTCGTCATTTTGTAGAAAAAGCGGGAAATCCATTCCCTTTGGACACCGAACAAAAAGTAAAAAACATCGCCGGCAACGGCGGTACCCCATTGGTCGTAAGTCAGAACAACCATGCGCTGGGTGTAATAGAATTACAGGATATTATCAAGCCAGGCATTTCGGAACGATTCGACAGGCTCAGAAAAATGGGTGTCAAAACCGTCATGGTGACAGGCGATAATCCACTCACCGCAAAATATATTGCAGAAAAAGCGGGTGTGGATGATTTTATCGCAGAGGCGAAACCTGAAGACAAGATGAACTATATAAAGAAAGAACAACACGCCGGCAAACTGGTTGCCATGATGGGCGACGGTACCAATGATGCGCCGGCACTGGCTCAGGCAGACGTGGGTGTTGCCATGAACAGCGGAACACAGGCGGCAAAGGAAGCCGGAAACATGGTTGACCTGGACAATGATCCAACTAAACTGATAGAAATCGTTGAGATAGGAAAACAGTTGCTCATGACCCGCGGAACACTGACCACTTTTTCCATTGCCAATGATGTAGCAAAGTATTTCGC
>DASXKM010000205.1:0-7535 GCA_036496825.1 Puia sp.
ATAAACCGGTCGACGGCCACGCGCCAGGTCTGCGGGGAGAGGAGGCCCGAAAATATATCGAAGCCGGTATCACGACTGATCACGAATGTTTTACTGCGGAAGAGGCGCTCGATAAATTGGGGATGGGAATGAAAATACTCATTAGGGAAGGAAGCGCAGCCAGAAATTTTGAAGCGCTGGCTGACCTGCTCAATGATCATTGGGAAAATATGATGTTTTGCAGCGACGATAAACATCCCGACAGTCTTGTGAATGGCCATATCAATCAGCTATGTGCCAGAGCCGTTGCAAAGAATATCGATCATTTTAAAGTACTCCGGGCGGCTTGTATCAACCCGGTGTTACATTATAATTTGGGTACGGGCCAATTGCGTCCCGGAGATTCGGCAGATTTTGTTCTCCTCAGGGACCTGAAAAACTTTGAAGTGCTGCAAACTTACCTGCAAGGTGAATTGGTTGCGTCAAACGGAGAAACAATGATAAATTCTGTGACCCATTTGTCCCATCCGAATCAATTCGATTGTTCTTTAACGAAGCCGGAAGACTTTAAATTCAAAGTCCCCTCGAGGTCTGCGAATATTTATCCGCATCCGGTAATCGAAGCTTTTGACGGTCAGCTGATCACCGGAAAATATAACGCTGAGATATATGCGAAAAATGGTGCCTGGGAATCAGATCCATCCAGGGATATTCTGAAAATCGTTGTATTGAACCGTTACAGAAAATCACCTGTTGCGATGGCTTTTATCAAGAATTTCGGGTTGAAAACGGGCGCGCTGGCATCTTCCGTGGCCCACGACAGCCACAATATCGTTGCTGTGGGTGCAAGTGATGAAGCGTTGAGTCGTGCGGTAAATGCAGTGATCTCGGAAAATGGAGGAATCAGCGTGGCAGGTGAAGGGATGGAAAAAAAACTGGCCTTACCGGTTGCCGGTTTGATGAGCGCTGATGATGGTTACGAGATTGCGAAAAGTTATACCGGACTGGATTCTGAGGCAAAGAAAATGGGATCCCGGTTACAGTCACCCTTTATGACCCTTTCATTTATGGCTCTTCTCGTTATTCCTCATTTGAAACTCAGCGACATGGGTTTATTCGACGGGGATCTGTTTCAGATCTTATGACCCGATATTTTTTTGCCGGAAAATTTCCGGCTTTCACCGCCGTCCAAGCCTATATAGCCTATAAACCTTTGAAATAAAAAGCGGAGGAACCTAGCTTTACTTAAAATTTAAGTAAATGGACAATCCGGAAACAAATATAAAAGAAGACATTGACAACCGCATCCGCAAGAGATCAGTTGGCAGGATCCTGATCCCTATCGGACTGGTAAGTGTTGGAGGTGTATTACTCGCGCATCAGTTCGGAATGCCTTTGCCGGATTGGATTTTCAGCTGGCAGTTCTTATTGATAATCCTCGGCATATTCAGTGGTCTTGCCCATGCATTTCGCGGACCGGGATGGCTGATCATGATTCTGATCGGAACTTTTTTTCTAATGGATCAGCTCGTTCCGGGTCTTGATATACATCGGTTTATATGGCCTGCCGTTATTATCCTGGTGGGGCTGATCATGCTGATCAGGCCAAAGAAGCCACATTGGATGGAACAGGACTGGCATCGTAAATGGGAACACAGGGACTGGGAAAGATGGCAGAGAAGGCGTATGCGTCGCGGATATCCGGAAAGGGGAGATTATCCGGGAAACACTGCTAGTACTTCTACAGGAACCAACGCCGGATCCGGCACCGGTATGGGATACAGTTCAAAAGGGTTTTCTTCAGAGGATTTTATCGATGCGACAACTATTCTCGGTGGCATCCATAAAAATATCCTGTCCAAAAATTTTAAAGGAGGTGACATCACCATCTTTATGGGTGGTGCTGAAATTAATCTCAGCCAGGCAGATATACAGGGTACGGCTTCTCTCGACATAACACAGATAATGGGAGGTACAAAAATTATCATTCCTCCTCATTGGGAAGTGAGAAGTCAGTTGACTTCGGTTTTTGGGAATATAGAAGACAAGCGAACCAATATTGGCATTACTGACCCAAACAAAGTACTTATTATCGACGGGTCCTCTGTTTTTGGGGGAATAGAAATCAGAAACTATTAAACATCTTATCCGATCATTTATTAAATCAAAACTATGAGCTGGTATCTTACAAAAATTGTTTACAGGATCATTTGCGGTCAGGGGAATCATACTGCACAATTTGACGAACAACTCAGGCTTATCCAGGCAGATAGCTCACAGGAAGCCTTTGAAAAAGCCACCACAATTGGCCAAAAAGAAGAGGACAAATTCTTCAATGAAGAGCAGAAACTGGTGCAGTGGAAATTCATTAATGTTTCTGAATTATATAAACTGAGCGGACTGCTGGACGGAGCAGAATTATATTCCCGCATTCAGGAGACCGACAATGCTGATTTATACATTGAATTGACGAACAGAAAAGCGGCCCATATCCTGCACAACAGCAAACACCAATTTCTGGAAATTATTTAACAGCATTCTTTGGCAAGGTCACCGATCAACGTTAGCAAATTTCGTAACAGCTTTTTTGGTTGGTGGCTGGTGTGGTCTGTCCTTCATACATTGCTCATCTTAAATTATGGATATCCTTTGAGTGATGCTGTAGTCGACAGCCTGGTAACCAATAGCCTTCTTCTTGGGGCCTGCTGGATTATCAGCAATATTCTTCGATACTATCTGCCATATAGCGACCGGTACATCTATGTATTGATTATCATCGTCATCTTCAGCCTCGTCGTGAATGCACTCAGTAAATTTATTCTGAACCTTGCGTTGATTGATTTTGCCAGTACAAACTATTTGATATTCCTTGCCAACGCCTATTGGCTTAGGCTGGGTATTGCATTTCTGTTAATAGGATGTATGGCGATCATTTGTGTGCTATGGTATACTCAGGAAGAAGAACAGGAAAACCGGCAGAGGAAAAACGATGCAGAAAAACTAAGCCGGGATGCGGAGCTTTATAATTTACGTCAGCAACTGCAACCACATTTTCTTTTTAATAGTCTGAATTCTATCAGTGCCCTGATCGGCTCTGATCCTTCCCAGGCCCGGAAAATGATTCATCAGTTATCCGACTTTCTGCGTACTACGCTAAGAAAAGATGAAGAACAATGGGTAAAAATGGAGGAAGAAATCCAATCATTGGAATTGTACCTGGAGATTGAAAAAGTTCGTTTTGGACACCGCCTGTCAACATCCATCATCAAAGATGGAGAATGTATGCAGATGCTGATTCCGCCAATGCTCTTACAACCCGTTGTGGAAAATGCCATCAAATTCGGATTATATGATACGACGGACGCGGTGACCATCCACATCACTGTAGTCTGTATAAATGATTCTTTGAAAGTAACCGTTCAAAATCCCTATGATCCGGATACGGCGAGCCCAAGGCATGGCACCGGTTTTGGATTAAATTCAGTGAAGCGCCGCCTATATCTATTATTTGCAAGAACAGACCTTGTGGAAACTTCGGCAAAAAACCGGGTGTTCACGACAACCATAAATATTCCAAATTATGAAAATCATCATCGTTGATGACGAGCCGCTGGCAAGATCGATTATTAAAGAATATTTGCAATTTCATCCTGACATGGAACTTATTGCCGAGTGCAATGATGGATTTGAAGGTGTTAAAGCCATTCAGCAAATGCAGCCGGATCTAATTTTTCTGGATATTCAGATGCCGAAGATTAACGGTTTCGAAATGCTCGAATTGATCGAAGAACCGCCAGCCGTTATTTTTACAACGGCATTCGATGAATTCGCGATCAGGGCCTTTGAAAGTCACGCAGTGGATTATCTCTTAAAACCATTTAGTCGTGAGCGTTTCGATAAAGCCGTTTCAAAATGGAAACAGATTAGCAAAACATCTTCCCCAAAGCAACACCTGACACCCTTACTGGAATCGGTATCCAATAATCCTTCTGAACAAAATCGTGTGGTTGTGAAACTGTCAGGGAAAATACGGATCATTCCGGTAGATGATATTCATTATCTGGAAGCGGCTGACGACTATGTAAAAATTCACACAAAAGATGGTGCTTTTCTAAAAAACAAAACGATGGGACATTTTGAAACAGTATTGAATAAAAATCAATTTGTCAGAACCCATCGTTCGTTTATGGTAAATGTTACCGAGATTACCCGTATAGATCCTTACGAAAAAGATAACCACCTCGCGATTTTGAAATCCGGCGGACGGGTGCCGGTCAGCAAGACCGGCTATGTGAAATTAAAATCTGTATTGGGACTTTGATTAATTTTCAATTGTCAATTGTCAATTGGGATTTATCAATCATTGACAAATGACAATTAACAACTAAATGGACCATACCGCCCCGTTAATACTATCTTTTGTTGCGCCGGTTACAGAATGCAGCACGTTAATATCTTCGCGCCACCGCAGGACGCCCATTAAAGCAATAATCAGTGCTTCCTTGAAATCCACGAGATTTTCAGATGGAATGATACATTTAATAGCGGCCGTGGAAACTTTATCGTTTATGCTCCTGATCAAAAACTGATTGTGCGCACCACCGCCGGTTACGAGTAAACTCAATTCTTCCTTTCCCGAAAATTTCTGCTTCAGTGATATGCTTGATTTTGAAATTTGCGTGGCAATATGTTCTACATAAGTCGCCAGCGCATCGTGCATTGACAGATGTGCTTTTGCAATCAACGGGAAGATTTCATTCAGACCGAATTCGTTTGAAAGTGATTTCGGATATGCCTGTTTATAATAACTAAGACCATTTAATTTGTCAAGTAAATCTTTATCTATGTTTCCGGATGCCGCCAATAAGCCATTTTCATCATATCCTTTTTCTGTTCCGTTCGCCAGTATATTCAATATCCTGTTAGCCGGACACACATCGAATCCGATCCTTACTTCTCCTTTCGTTGATATGTTTGCGATTCCTCCGATATTTAAAAAAAGATCAAAATCGGGAAACAATAATTTTTCGCCGATGGGGACAATAGGCGCTCCCTGCCCCCCAAGTGCCACATCGACGCTTCTGAAATCAGTGATCGTACGAATACCGGTAACCGCCGTTATGGCTGCCCCGTCTCCGATTTGGGCCGTCATTCGATGGCCCGGATCATGGAAAGCAGTATGGCCGTGTGATGCGATGAGCTGGACCTTGTAAGCAAGATTTTTTTCCTCGAGAAAATCATTTACTGCATTCCCCAGCCAGTTTCCATATGCGGTATGGAGCTCGAGATAATCTTTTGCAAAAAGTTTGTTTATTCCGGTCAATTTATCCTTCCATTCCTCCGGGTAAGGTTTACAGTATGATTCCAGTATCTCAAATGTCCACTGGCCGGCTGTCTCCTCAAAATGGACAAACGCCATGTCCAGTCCGTCCAGAGAACTTCCGCTCATTAATCCGATCACGTTATACTGCACAGGAAATGATTTTCTGATTCAATCTTTTAATTTTAGTTTTAGAGCCTGCTGAATTTCGAATATCGGATTTTTAATTTTTATCTATGCTGATAAATCTGAGCAAGGATTATTCGATTCTCTGCGACTGGGTGGCAGAATTGCGTGATATTTCAGTTCAAACGGACCGTATGAGATTTCGGCGTAATCTCGAGAGAATCGGAGAAATTGCCGGTTATGAGATTAGCCGTTCCCTGCCTTTTGAGGAAGTGGAAGTTCAAACACCCCTCGGAATATCGATTTCGAAAGTGCTGAAAAACCAGCCTGTGCTGGCTACCATTCTAAGAGCCGGGTTGCCCCTGCACCAGGGTTTGCTGAATGTATTTGACAAGGCTGACAATGCTTTCATATCTGCATATCGTAAACATGACCGGGACGGATCTTTTGAAATCAGCATGACCTATGTGACTCACCCGGAGCTGGAAAACCGCATACTAATCATTTCTGATCCGATGCTGGCAACCGGATCATCCATGGTCAAAACCATCCAGCAACTGAGAGGAGAAGGCAACCCTGCTGAGATTCACATCGTTACTGCAATTGCCTGTACCGTTGGCATTGAGTACCTGCGCAGAGCTTTACCCAGTTGCAAGATCTGGTGCGGCGCCATCGACGATGAACTGACGGCTAAGGGCTATATCGTACCAGGACTGGGGGATGCAGGCGATCTTTCTTTTGGCAATAAAATCCAACTTTAAATCATTCGAAAAGGATGAATTGTATCGGGTTTTTTGCTTATTTTGATCCGGAATCTGATTCGGCGTTCCTATGAATTTAAATACCCTCACAAGGTTCGCCAGCAGCTATTTGCGGCTGTTTGCTGTCCATTCATATACAAAATCATCAAACCGGCCGTAACCAAAGGACTGTGCTTATGAGAAGAATAATTTACGTGCTGCTTTGTATCGTCAGTTTTTCCCCTGGAGTCTCCAGGGCGCAGGATCCTCAATTTTCACAATTCTTCGCTTCTCCCCTCACGTTAAATCCGGCGCTTACGGGAAAATTCAACGGTACGATTCGTGTTGCGGGAAATTATCGAAACCAATGGCCCCAAATTAATAATGCATTTGTTACTTCTACCATTTCGGTTGACGGAAATATCCTCGCAAATAAAATTAATGCCGGTGATGCCTGGGGAGTTGGTCTGATGGCTATGAGTGACAAAACGGCCAATGGCATCCTCACCAGCAATTATGTTGCAATTTCGACAGCCTATCAGAAGGCATTGGATGAAAACGGCTGGAATCAAATCGGTATCGGCTTCCAGGGTTCCTATGCAAATAAAAGGCTAGACGGTACCCAGTTGAATTTTGAAGATCAACTTGACCAGCAGGGTGGCTGGTCGCTTCCCAGTTCGGAACTCGTAAGTGGTCACGAGGTGAATCTAAGCTATTTTGACCTGAATGTAGGCGTTTTGTATAATGGGTCTACCGATGGCAATAACAACTATTACCTGGGTGTATCCGCCTACCACATTCTGCAACCGACAGAATCGTTCACCGGGAATAATTTGTATACTCTTTCTCCCCGTTTTACCGTTCACGGCGGTTACTCATTCCCGTTATCCCAGTCTAATAATAATAATTTTATACATCTCAGCGGTTTGTATAGCAGACAGGCAAATGCAGTAGATGCAATGCTCGGCGGTGCCTGGTCATATAATCTGACAAGTGAAGAAGAAAACCGTAATCCGACAAATCTTTATCTGGGCGTCTGGGCTCGTTTCAGTAACCTGACAGATGCAATCATACCTTACGTCGGACTGGATGTCGGATCTTTTACCATTGGCATGTCTTACGATGTAAATGTCTCCTCTCTAAAACCCGCTTCCCAGGGCCAGGGAGGTTTTGAAATTTCCCTCATTTATATCAAGAAACCTTCGGATGGAAGAAAGCCTATCCCCTGTCCAAAATTCTAAGATTTTTTTGCACTCACGTAGGGATTTCCCTTTACAATAAAACGGTATGGCAACTGTGCATCTATGCCGGCATAATCCACACCAATTCTAGGAGTTATGACTATCTGATCCTTTTTATAACGTAATCCG
>DASXKM010000206.1:0-3248 GCA_036496825.1 Puia sp.
CGCATTTCAATAAATGTATAAACAAAATACAATCCAAGACACCCGAACAACGCCGGCTTGTTAATCATTTTCTTGAAAATAGCTATATAAATAAAAGCCGCGATAGCCAATATGAAAAACTTAAATATAAACGCGCCGTAAACGAGTCTTAAAAATCCCTGCGTATGCTGGTGTCTCATCGCACCGGCATTCATCCGGAATGAAATAAGACCCACGATAAATAAAATCGTGTTGCCTCCGAGTAATACACGAAAGTCCACCGGCTGGTCACCAAAAAACTGATGTAAAAGAAAGAAGACCAGGGTCAGGGCCAGAAAGAAAATGATCAGCGGGACAAACGTTTTGTTTTTCATTTACGCCCGCAAATTTAAGCCATCAAAGGCCTAAAGCTTAAAGCCGAAAGCCCAAAACCCATAATAAATTTGAAATCTGCCAATGTTTAGACAATAGTATACCACTTGCCCTTATCCGGAGAAAGGATTATGATTAAACATAGGCACGACACGCTATCACCCAAAGTTTTGGGCTTTCGGCTTTAAGCTTTAGGCTTTAAACCTTCGGCTTACGAAAGTGCTAAACTCGGACTACTCTTTGAAGAATAATCATCCTTCACTGACGATGTGGATTTTCCACTGGGCGTAGATACAGGTGCCTCATGGATCATATGACACTGTCCGTTAAAGTTTGCGGCAGGTTCAATCTGCAATTTGGCAGAATGAATATTACCATTTACCTGGCAATTGCTTTTTAACTGAAGCAGTTCCTTCACCTTGATGGTACCGGAAACTTTTCCCATGATATCAGCCGTAACACCGCTGACATCACCTTCTACAACACCGTTTGCACCGATGATTACTTTGGAAGAACAGATAATATTGCCGACCAGGGTACCATCAATTCTGAGGTCGCCACTACTCGTAATATCACCTTTGAGGGAAGTTCCACTGCCAATAAGACTTGCGCTGCCTGTAGGTACAGCAGGTTCTGCTGTTTCGGATTTGGATTTGTTATTAAACATTGGTATCAGATTTTAATCGTCGATTTTTTCCGCCTTCGGAATCTTGAGCGCCGTCGTATCCATTTTCACCGTACTGCTCCCCTGCAACACATTTCTCAAACCCTGAAAATACTGATCACGGTACCTCATCTCCTGCTCTAACGAATCAGTACGTATTTTTAGTTCACGCAACTCCTTAGTATTATTTAAATCTCCATATCCGGGTATATAAAGTTTTAGTGGAGTAAATACTATTAAAGCCACTGTGAGTCCGGTTAATAGCACAAAAACCGTGCTCAGAAATACATATACACTAAGGCGGGAAAGTTTAAAAGTGACGACTTCTTCATATGTATCGTCGTTCATGACAACCAGCCGGTACCGGTTCTGCAATCTTTTTAAAGTGGAGTTGGCATCGAATTTGGCCATAAGGGGATATTGCGCTCTAAAGATAACAAGTTATTGGTTTGCAGGTTAAAACGACCATAAATTGGCTGATTTTTATAATAAAAATCTCGTTTATCAGTTAATAACAATTTAGTTTGCATGGCAATCCTAAAGGACGCAGGGTGAAACGGATCGTTACCTCGGTTATATTTTTTTCTCTTTTTTTCTATCTGAACGGATCCGGGCAGGTCGGGGTAAATTATGACCTGAAAAAACCGGACAGATATGAGAATCGCACCCTGGGCTATGAAAAAACAGAAACAACCAAATGGAACGTTCCGCGGGCACTTCTTCAAAACACCGTCACCCATTATAATTTTTATTACAATACCAATAATAAACTGAACGATGTACTGACCCGGGCCAAGTCGCAGTTTAGAGAAGATTATACCCAGCTCCTGCCCTTTTATAATTATACACTCGAAACAACGGCAAAGGATAAACGAAACCTCGATTCGGTGGTTGATAAAATCAATTCCGCAATCCTGCTGCACGACTTAAGGAATAACTGGAACGACAATCTCTATATTCTGATGGGCCGGGCCTATCTGTACAAGAATAACCTGGATTCGGCACATATACTTTTTCAGTTTGTGAATTACGCCTATGCACCGAGAGACGCGGACGGATACGCCCTGCCCATCGGAAGCAATCAGGAAGAATCAGGTAATGCGTTTTCAATTTCGACCGGTGAAAAAAGAAATATCGCAAAAAAAATATTTAGTCTTCCCCCCAGCCGGAATGAATCTTTTATATGGCTGATACAGACTTACTTCCAGCAGGAAAAACTAACCAAAGGCGCCGTCCTGATTGAAATCCTGAAACAGGACCCGAATTTCCCCGAACGACTGAAACCATCCCTGCACGAAATGCAGGCACTTTATTTTTATAAAATCAAAGAATGGGACAGTGCAGCATATCACCTCAGTCTGGCCCTGGATAATTCAACCAATGAGGGTGAAGAAGGAAGATGGGAATACCTGATTGCCCAGCTATACGATCTCACGGGCCATCCGGCTGCTTCAAAAACATGGTATGAAAAGGCCGCTAACAATACACTCGATCCCGCCCTGGCAGTATACGCCCGCCTGAATGCGATTCGTGATAACAAGGGCGACGGTGCAAAAAATGACTACATACAAAAAAATCTGCACGCCCTGATGCGCATGGCGCGGAAGGAAATATACGCGCCTTACCTGGATGTGATTTATTATGTAGCAGCAGAAATGGAACTGGAAAGACATGATAAAAAAGCCGCCCGCGCATATTTCAGAAAATGTATTGATCACGCCAATGGCCTCGGCTATAACCGCGACCGTGCATTCCTGAAACTCGGTTGGATTTTTATGGATGATAAACAGTATCCGGAGGCAAAATATTCATACGATAGTGTGAACGTAAATGATCCGGGGATTGCCGACTCAGTGAAATTATTACTCGAAAGAAAAGAGGCGCTCAGTCATATCGTACCGGAAATTCTGATCATAAAAAGACAGGACAGTTTGCAACGCATTGCGGAAATGACGCCTTCCGAAAGAGATTCCTATATAAAAAAAATGCTGAAGGCCTATCGAAGGCAACTGGGCCTGGCAGAAGATGACAACTTCGGTGGCTCCGGAGGGTACGGTTTCCGATCCAATAGCGTGGTCCCGGATATGTTCACCAATCCCATTAGCGCGGGTGACTGGTATTTTTATAATCAGTCGGTAAAAGCAAAAGGTTACGGTGATTTCAAATCAAAATGGGGCAACCGGCCCAATGTTGATAACTGGCAGGTTCAGTCACTCATCAATCAACAGATCAC
>DASXKM010000207.1:0-2574 GCA_036496825.1 Puia sp.
GACGATGAAATATTCCGGCAGATCCCATACACGATTACAGGATATAATAAATTCCTGACCAAATCCGGATTGCCAGCGATTGCACCGCCCTGGGGAACACTGACTGCGATTGATATGAATCACGGAGATCTGAAATGGAAAATAGTTCTGGGCGATAACGATAGTGCCTTTGCCGGCAAACCACAAACGGGCACAGAAAACTATGGCGGACCGGTTGTTACTGCCGGAGGATTGCTTTTCATCGCGGCGACGAAAGACGGAAAAATCAGGGCCTTTAATAAAAATACGGGTAAACTTTTATGGGAATCGCAATTGCCCAATCCGGGATTCGCCACACCCGCGATCTATGAAGCGGATGGTAAACAATATATCGTGATTGCCTGCGGTGGTGGAAAATTAAAAACGGCATCCGGTGATAGTTATGTTGCGTATGCGTTACCATAGATATAGTCTGGCGGATGAGGAAGCGTAGAAAATGCAGGAATTCAAAATTGAATTTGCAAATGACAATTTGAAAATGTGATTGCATTTTCCCGTGTGGTTCAACAGACATTGACTTCTGGCTTTAAGCCTTAGGCTTTGGGCTTAAAGCTTATGTCTTCGGCTTTACAAATTGCCAGACCAACGGAGCGGATAGCAGCGCGAGCAACGCATACATAACAGCCGATACGTTTTCATTGGAACCGGTAACCGACCCGATGAGTGCCAAAACGAAAATGCATGTCGGTGCCAGAAAGAGTAATAACAATCCATTTTTCTTTAAAGGAATGCGGAACGGCCTGTTATCGGCAGCGGCTTTTTTGCGGAGACTGATCAACGCAGCAAACTCGAGTGAGACGCCACCGGTGTAAAGACAGATATCCATCACGATCAGATCTGCCAATGGCAAAAGGATCAGCAGACTCACTATGGTTGCACAGGCGATGATAGAAATATAAGGCGTGTGATATTTGGGATGCTGTCTCGTAAAAATCTTCGGCAACAAATTATCCTTTCCCATAACAGCCGGCACCCTGGAGACAGACAACAGAACGGCGCAGAAAATACCCATCATGCTGGCCATTCCTCCAATCGATAAAATAGTTCCCAAAGATTTTCCTCCGATCAGTACACCGAGATAGGGAATGCCTTTTTCAGCAAATATGGTTCCCGGTATTCCGGAATGCAGGGCAAGCCATGTAATGGCGATGTAGATAATATAGATGCTGGAAAATGCCAGGAATATAGCTTTCAGATAAGCCCGTATCGGTTTATCGACTTCACCCGCGTAAGTCGTTGCATTATCCCATCCGATAAAATTCCACATGATCGTAAAAATCGCCATACCGAGTGAGGTCATGCCAGCGTGCTGATGCACAGCCGTAAAATCAGTATGAATAAAGCCAGTGAAAAATAAAATCAGAAAAGGACACATCACAGCGACCGTCAGAAACATGGCCGTTCTTCCAACGGGGACAATTCCACGTATATTCAGACCTGCGTTTGTCCAGATCATCAATAAACAAACAGGTATTTTATAATGATCTATCTCCGGGAAAAAGGAGGCGTATTCAAGAAAGAAAACAGGATATATGGCCAGATCCACAAAAGTGTAAAGCCAGGTCCACCAGCCTTCAAAGAAAGCCCAGTGCAAACCGAGTCCGCGCTTAACCCATTCATAATAACCGCCTTCTACCGGCATCATACTATTTAATTCGAGGACTACCAGGATGGTCGGGATATCATAGAGCAAGGGCGTGATCATCAGCAACGGAATGGCATAAGATCCGGCATATCCGATCAGGGGTTCGATGCCATAGGGACCTCCTGAAACCGTGAAAAATATCACGGCCGCCAATGGAATGACGCCGATTTTTCTTGCAATGCCGGGGGCAGTTAGTTTCTTCAGATTCATGCGGTTAAACTCAACCGAACCTACAACAATATTCATCTTCAGAGACCTTCACCGAAGGGTTTTTTGCTGGGATTAATTCAGTATATTTGCCGCCCTTATCACCCCGGCGTTCGATCGTTCGGGCAATGATGGCCCCGTAGCTCAATTGAATAGAGCATTTGACTACGGATCAAAAGGTTTCAGGTTTGAATCCTGACGGGGTCACAACAAGACCAGAAAGGGTTTCAATTAAAATTGGGACCCTTTTTTGATTCTGATTTGATACAGAATTTGAGAGACTCATCAAATTATTAATAGTAGCGGTTATTTTACGAAATCCATGTTGTCAATGATTCTTTTATATTCCAAAAATCTTTATTTTTCTCAATCCGTATAAGTCTGCCGTAACGAAAGACCCGCCACACCGAAACTTGTAATGCAATAGTCCTTTATCTTTTATTTTTGGCATAAGTCAAAAATTTTATTCCATGGCAGAATTAAAAACAAAAAAGACTGAACTCAGTGTTCAATCCTTTATAAAAAAAATCCCCGAAGCGCAAAAACGAAAAGACGCCCTGTTGATGATTGATTTGATGGGAAAAGCCACAAAGGCAAAAGCGAAAATGTGGGGCACATCCATCATAGGATTTGGTGACCGGCGGTTAAAATATGAAAGCGGCCGGGAGCTGGATTGGTTTATT
>DASXKM010000208.1:0-4162 GCA_036496825.1 Puia sp.
CGATCAGTTATTTGACCAGATATGCATGACTCTGGGCGGTCGTGCGAGTGAAAATCTTACTTTCAATAAAATTTCCACAGGTGCTCAGAACGACCTTCAACAGGTAACCCGAATTGCTTATTCGATGGTAACTGTATATGGCATGAACGAGAAAATTGGTAATGTAAGTTTCTATGACCCTGCTCAGGAAAATCAATTTACCAAGCCGTATTCTGAGGAAACTTCAAGGCTTATTGATGAAGAAGTGAGAAAACTCATCGATAAGGCTTATGAATTTACAAAAGAATTGCTGACTCAAAAAACCAACCAGCTGCATTTACTTGCGGAAGCGCTGCTTGAAAAAGAAGTTCTTTTCCAGAGTGATGTAGAAGCGCTGATTGGCAAAAGACCTTATGAAGAAAAAAGGGCTCTGGATGTTTCTGATCATGAATTATTGGATAACGACGTTCCGGAACTCAAAGTTGCTGAAAACGGAGTACCATCACATTTGATTCCTGTTCCACCGGTCGGAGACCTTTAGTATAGACATATGCAAGTATCTCCCGCAAAAGAAAATATTCTGAAAAAGATCCGGCAGGCGTTGGTAAATCCAACGCCTGTTCCATTTCCCCAGAGCGAGGGGAATTCCAGTGTGTATTCGGCATCAACGCAGGAAAATGAAATAGAATTCGCCGAAAATTTTGGAAAGATCTCCGGCCGCTTTATCTACTGTGCCGATGATGCTGAAATGACCGTACAAGTACAACAACTGATCAGCTCCAATTCATGGGCGCAGGTTTTCTGCCGGGAATCCGGGCTTTTGACAATACTGGAGGATTCTTTGAAGGGAATCCTGATAAAAGAAGATCTTCCGGAGGCAGATGTTTCCATCACAACATGTGAAGCGTTGATTGCCAGAACCGGAAGCATATTAATGAGTTCGGCACAGGAAAGTGGCAGGACCGTCAGTGTATATGCTCCAGTCCATATCTGTATCGCATATACCAGTCAGCTGGTATACGACATACGGGATGGTCTTGAGATGCTCTCTGTAAAATATAAAGACCAGATTCCGTCCTTTATTACATTGGCAACCGGTCCCAGCCGCACAGCCGATATTGAGAAAACACTTGTTGTGGGTGTGCATGGGCCAAAAGACGTATATGTTTTTCTCGTAGATGCCCAGTGAATTATATTTGCCCATGCAAATGGCAGCGGGTAAAAAAATCTTCTTCATATCAGACTTCCACCTCGGTTCACCCGATCATCAGACCAGCCTGCAAAGGGAGAGATATATCGTCCGGTTTCTTGATTCCATACAGAACGAAGCGGCCGAAATATTTATCGTAGGGGATATGTTTGATTTCTGGTTCGAATATAAAACCGTAATTCCTAAAGGATATGTTCGCCTTCTGGGCAAACTGGCTACTTTAACCGATGCTGGTATACCCATCCATTTTTTTGTTGGCAATCACGATATGTGGATGAAAAATTATTTTGAGACCGAACTTGCGATTCCTGTGTATTACGAGCCAAAATCGTTTGTCAGGAATGGAAAAAGATTTCTAATAGGACATGGGGACGGTCTTGGTCCGGGTGACGGAGGTTACAAATTGCTCAAAAAAGTATTCCGAAATAAATTCAGCCAGGGTTTGTTTGGAATACTACCTCCGGCCATCGGAGTAGGTGTCGCAAATTATTTCAGCCGAAAGAGTCGCGTGGCCACGCAACAGACAGATGAAAAATTTTTGGGCGAGGAAAATGAATGGCTGATCCAATATTGCAAAAGGAAACTTTTAGCAGAATCGTTCGACTATATGATATTTGGCCACAGGCACCTGCCGATTGATTATTCTTTTTCTAACGGAACGCGGTATATAAATTTGGGAGATTGGATCAATTATTTCAGCTATGCCTCTTTTGATGGGGAACAACTTATATTACAGAGTTATGATCCCACACTCGAATATTTGATCATCAGAAAGTGAAAAAGATAATTCTTTATATTGTTTTTGTCTTATCCCTGAAATGTATTTCTGCGCAAAGCGGAGACAGCCTGCCGCAGATGTCGCGCCTCATTGCCGGAACATTTGCTGATTTTCAGGTAGATAACCTGGGCAATATATTCGTACTTACACCTGATAATCAACTAAAGAAATATACCGGTTCAGGGGATTCACTAGGTGTTTATAATGATGTGAAACGTTACGGTAAAGTAGCCTATATCGACGTCAGCAATCCATTAAAGATTCTTCTGTTTTATCAGGAATTTGGTACCATCGTTACACTCGACCGGTTTCTGAATAATATCAGCAGCCTGGATCTGCGTCAATTGGGATTTTACCAGGTTACCTGTATTGGTCTTGCCTATGATAATAATATCTGGGTATACGACGCACTTGCCGGTCAGTTAAATAAAATCTCAAATGACGGGACGATTATCAGTCGGACAAATGATATACGTCAGTACATGGATTCTGTGCCCAATCCGACGTTGGTTACAGACCAGGGCGGACTGGTGTATCTGTTTGATCCGCAAAAAGGCGTTTTTATTTTCGATCATTATGGCGGGTATTCAAAATTCATTCCCTTAAAAAACTGGCGTCATTTCTCGGTAATCAATAAAACGATGCTGGGTTGGAACGGGCATGAGTTCCTGAAATTTGACGACAAGATGTTTGCGGAAGAGGAAAAACAAATCCCGGCTTATTATTTGCCTGCGCTGAAGATTCTCATCATGCCTGATTTTCTTTATGTGTTAAAAGCAGACGGCATTCATGTTTATAAGAATTAATACGATATGAACGGATTCTGGGATCAGATGATTTTTGACAACCCGTTAAAAAAATACTTATTTGTATTAATTGCAATCGGGTTCGCTCTGCTGTTCAAACGTATTTTTTCAAAGTTCGTGGCAGGCCAGCTTTTCCGCGGAGCTGCGGCACTGGATAAAGGAATCGATAAGACATCCTTTGTCAGGCTGTTGCTGGAACCGCTGGAGATTTTTCTGATCGCGTTTATTACAATTGCAGCGCTTGACAAGCTGCGATTCCCTTCATCGTTGGAATTCGAATTGTTTGACGTTCCTTTTAAGAATATTGTGCATGGAATTGCTAAAACAATTCTTATTATCGTTTTTATCTGGCTGCTGTTGCGATTTATCGATTTTATAAGTCTGTTACTGAAGGAGAAGGCAAGAGTGGCCGGCGGGATCAAAGATCATCAGATCGTTGTTTTTTTCAGGGATTTCCTGAAAGTATTGATTGGCATTGTCGGTTTACTGATGGTATTGGGACTGGCTTTTGGATTTGAGGTGAGTAAATTATGGACCGGTCTGGGTCTTGCAGGTGCGGCACTGGCACTCTCCCTGAAAGAAAGTATCGAAAATCTCATCGCCTCCTTTATTATTTTCTTCGACAAACCATTTATGGCCGGCGATAATGTAAAAGTGAATAATATTTCAGGGACTGTTGAAAGAATCGGTTTGCGAAGTACGCGCATTCGAACAGATCTGAAAACTTATGTGACAGTGCCGAATAAACAAATGGTGGATAGTATTGTGGACAATCAAACGCTGCGTACTTACAGAAAGGCCGAAATCAGACTACAGCTTGAATCTTCAACCCGGGTGGATGCGATCCGTTCCTTTGTCAGTGATTGCCGAAAAATACTGGATGAAATAGATTATATCAGTGACGCCTCCGTCTTTCTAAACGATATCTCCGGCACCACTTTCCAGGTAAATATCGATTATTTCACTACGCCGATTCCTATGAAGGAATTCAACGAAATCAAACAAAATTTACACATGGCAATTTTGAACCTGATCGAGAGCAGAAAAATTATGATTGCAGGATCGGGTATGACGGTTAAACTTGAAAAATTATCCTAAACTGGCCTTCATTTCCAAAAGGAAGCGTTTCATTTCCTCAAGCTTCTTTATGGTTTCAAATTTTTCTTCTGCCTTTGAATTTTTCTTCAGAAAGTCCTTTGCGCCTTCGATAGTATATTTCCGCTGGCGCAGAAGATGGTAGATGAGGTGAAGATTTTTTATGTCAATAGGCCGGAAATAACGGTCTCCTTTTTTATTCTTTTTTGGTTGAAGAATACTGAATTCAGCTTCCCAGAAACGAAGCAGAGATTGGTTTACACGGAACATGTCCGCCACTTCACCCATCGTGTA
>DASXKM010000209.1:0-7826 GCA_036496825.1 Puia sp.
AACACCAAAGCTTTGAATTTCCAAACGCTTTATGTGCTTTTAAATTCTTTCGGTTCTTTAAACCATTCTTCCGGAGATAATGATTTAAAATATTCATAAGTAATTCTCAGGCCTTCTTTTCTGTCTACAATCGGTTCCCAACCGAGTATTTGTCTTGCTTTCGTAATATCCGGTTTGCGTTGTTTTGGATCATCTGCAGGCAGGGGTTTATAAATAATTTTACGATGGGTTCCGGTGATCGCAATCACTTCCTCGGCAAATTCTTTCAGTGTAATTTCCGAAGGGTTACCAATATTTACCGGGAGGGAATAATCACTCATGAGCAAACGGTAGATGCCTTCAATAAGATCGTCCACATAACAGAATGAGCGGGTCTGGCTCCCATCACCAAAAACCGTTAGATCCTCATCCCGTAAAGCCTGACCGATAAATGCAGGTAAGGCACGACCGTCATTCAAACGCATTCGGGGGCCATATGTATTAAAAATCCGGACGATCCTTGACTCCAGATGATGAAAACTGTGATAGGCCATGGTAAGAGCTTCCTGAAATCTTTTAGCCTCATCATAAACACCACGGGGGCCAATCGGATTTACATTACCCCAGTATTCTTCTGTCTGGGGATGAACCAGGGGATCACCGTAAATCTCCGAAGTGGACGCAACCAGTATGCGCGCTTTTTTTGATTTTGCAAGGCCAAGACAATGAAGGGTGCCCAATGACCCCACCTTGAGTGTCTGGATCGGAATTTTTAGATAATCTATCGGACTGGCAGGAGACGCAAAATGCAGAATATAATCGAGGGTACCCGGTACATGGATATATTTGCTTACATCCTGATGATAAAATTCGAATTGCTCTAATTTGAATAAATGCTGGATATTTTTCAAGTCCCCGGTAATCAGGTTATCCATTCCAATGACATGAAATCCCTCTTTGATGAAACGGTCACAAAGATGGGAACCTAAGAAACCGGCCGCACCAGTGATGAGTACCCGATTTCTTGTCATGCCTTAATTTTATGATGACGATTATTTGACGGAACGGCAGTCGCTCGTCCAATACTGACGTAATAAAATCCCAGTTCCCTGATCGCATTCAGGTCAAACAGGTTTCTGCCATCGAATATTACTTTATTTTTCATGGACGTAACCATTTTCAAGAAGTTCGGCGTACGAAACTCATTCCATTCTGTTGCAATGATCAGTGCTTCCGCTTTTTCAAGAACATCATATTGATTTTCGCCGTATTTCACTTTTTCACCTATTTGTTTTTTTACATTGCTCATGGCTTCCGGATCGTATACTGAAACCGTGGCACCCTCGCTGATCAGTGCGTCGATGATATACAGGGCAGGCGCTTCACGTATATCATCTGTATTGGGCTTGAAAGCAAGCCCCCAAAGTGCAAAATGTTTTCCTTTTAATTTGCCTTTGAAATAGTCTTTTATTTTTGGAATCAGATGCATTTTCTGATCCTCGTTGACTTCCATCACCGATTTTAGAATTTTAAATTCGTAATCGACCTGATCGGAAGATTTGACAAGTGCCTGTACATCTTTGGGAAAACAACTTCCACCATATCCGATACCCGGGAATAAAAATCTTTTGCCGATTCGTTCATCACTGCCAATACCACGACGTACCATATCGACATCCGCCCCCATGCGTTCGCAGATTTGTGCGACCTCGTTCATAAAAGAAATCTTGGTGGCAAGGAACGAATTTGCGGCATACTTGGTTAATTCTGCTGACCGTTCATTCATAAAAATGATCGGATTTCCCTGTCGGACGAAGGGATTATATAATTCTTCCAAAATCTTACGCGCACGATCTGATGAGGTCCCGATTACTACACGGTCAGGTTTCATGAAATCTTCTACAGCAACGCCTTCTCTCAGAAATTCCGGGTTTGAAACAACATCAAATCCCCCTTTAAAATTAACAGAAATCGCTTTGTGTACCTTTTCAGCCGTCCCGACAGGAACGGTACTCTTGTCAACGATCACTTTATAATCCTTCATCAGTTTTCCAAGATCTCCGGCTACCCCAAGCACATAACGCATATCTGCTGAACCATCGGCGCCCGGTGGCGTCGGGAGAGCCAGGAAAACGATCTTTGCGTCTTTGATTCCCACCGACAGATCAGTAGTAAACTTCAGCCTTTCCTCCTTCAGATTTCTAAGAAATAATTTATTCAGACCAGGTTCATAAATGGTAATTTCCCCTTCGCTTAATTTTTTTACTTTGTTCACGTCTGTATCAATACACATGACGTCATTCCCCGTTTCAGCAAAACATGTTCCGGTAACCAGTCCAACGTAACCAGTTCCAACTACAGCAATTTTCATTCTTAGTAATTCGGTTTAATTGATAGAAAAGATTAATTCAGGAATTCCAGGACACTCGCACATATAAAACTTAGTTGCTCCTCCTCCAGTTCAGTATGCATTGGCAGCGAAATTACCCGATGGGCGAGCCACTCGGTAATTTCCAGTTTCTGCAGATCTGATTGAAAAGTGGCGAACATTTTTTGTCTGTGAGCAGGCACAGGATAATATATCATGGATGGAATTTTCTTCATCGCCAGGTGTTCGTTTAATTTGTTCCGGTCAGCCCCTTCGATAATCAGCGTATATTGATGAAATACATGTTTGGAATAAGGCGCTCTGAAAGGAATTTTTATTTTTGGATGCCCCGAAAATGCCCGGTCATAATAATCGGCCGCCGCTATGCGCCTGTTAATATATTCATCGAGTAAGGGTAATTTGACATTTAATATGGCTGCCTGTATCGTATCGAGCCGGCTATTGCAACCTACGATTTCGTGGTAATATCTTTTTATCTGCCCGTGATTGGCAATCATTTTAAAGATCTCAGCCAGGGAAGAATCTGCGGTGAACAGAGCACCGCCATCACCATAAGCACCCAGATTTTTTGATGGAAAAAAAGATGTTGTGCCGGCTGTTCCGATCGTGCCCGTTTTATGTTTTTTCCCGTCCGGAAAGGTATAATCGCTACCGATTGCCTGTGCATTATCCTCTACTACTTTCAACCCATATTTTGCCGCGATATCCATGATTTCTTTCATGGGTGCAGACTGGCCGTAGAGATGTACCGGTACAATTGCCCTGGTCTTTTTAGTAATTTGTTTTTCTATCGAATCCGGGTCTATACAAAATGTTTTTAAATCCACATCTGCAAATACCGGTTTCAATCCAAGCAACGCAACCACTTCCGTGGTGGCAATGAAAGTAAAAGACGGTGTAATTACTTCGTCACCAGGTTTCAGTCCTAGGCCCATCAATGCAATTTGTAAAGCATCCGTACCATTTGCACAGGGAATTACATGTTCTATGCCGAGATAATTCGATAAACTTTCGGCGAAATCAGTAACCGGTTTGCCATTTATGAAGGCGGTTGAATCCAAAACCTCATGAATCGCTTGATCCACTTTCTGTTTTATTTTTGAGTACTGACCTTTCAGATCAACCATTTGGATAGGCTGCATACGCACTTTATTAACGGGCACAAACCTACACTAAAATAATGGTATATGCAATGACTCAATCAGTTATGAATGGTTGGGGAAAGGATTACATTTGCTTCGAATCACTTAACCCCCGGGTATTGACCATCCTTTTATATAATCTTTTTCTCTGGCTATACAAGTCATGTATCCGGATAATTTCTCCATGGAATCCGAAAGCCGCTGCCTGGGTTAAAGGAAGACAGGGAGTTTTCAAATCAATCCGCGATGCGGATATTCAGGGTGGGCAGCGGGTCTGGATGCATTGCGCTTCTTTGGGAGAATTTGAGCAGGGCAGACCTGTCATTGAATCACTCCGGAAAATCTTCCCCGGTATTACTATTATCGTTAGTTTCTTTTCTCCATCCGGTTATGAAATCAGAAAAAATTATTCAGGCGCTGACCATGTTTTCTATCTGCCCATGGATTCCGCCGTTCATGCGAGAAGATGGGTTGAACTGATAAAACCGGATATGGTTCTTTGGATTAAATACGATTACTGGTATTATTATTTGCGGGAACTTCGTATGAGGAAAATTCCGGTCTTATTGATCTCACCGCTTTTCCGCCCGGATCAGCCTTTTTTTAAATGGTATGGAAATATTCACCGGCTGATGCTGGATAGTTTTGATGCTTTTTTTGTTCAGAATGAAGAATCAAAAAAGTTACTGGAAACTTTGGATATTAAACAGTCGGTATTTGTAAGCGGGGACACCCGCTTTGACCGTGTGATTGATATAGCTGAAGCCTTTGAACCAATTTCCTTGATTGTTGATTTCTGTGGAAACCACCCTGTGATTGTTGCCGGCTCTACCTGGGAAGAGGATGAAGAAGAACTGGATCACTACGCAAATACACATCCGGAAATCAGATTCATTATTGCTCCGCATGAAATCGAAGAAGACCATCTGAAGGATATTGAATCTTTATTCGGGAATACCATTCGTTACTCGGCACTGGAAAACCAACCGTCCGCCGTCAACCATCCACCGTCAACTGTGAATGGTCAACCCAATGTGCTTCTCGTTGATAACATCGGTATGCTTGCCAGACTTTATTATTATGCCACAGTTTGTTATGTGGGGGGCGGGTTTGGCGATGACGGTGTTCATAATGTTTTGGAAGCTGCGGTTTATGGCAAACCCGTGATCACAGGGCCCGTCATAGAAAAATTCATCGAAGTAATGGAACTGGCTGACGTAGGGGGAGTAATTATTGTCGATAATGCGTTGGAAGTCGAATCCGTATTCAGCCGGTTATTGAATCATGAAGAAGAATATATTTTTCATGGAAATGCAGCCCGGAATTTTGTTTTTGCACGAAGAGGTGCTACAAAAAAAATAGTCAGATATATTCAGGAAAATCGTCTTCTGACAAGTTGATAAAAATGCTGAACGATGTCCCGGGAATCGTCCCAGCCCAATTTTATTTTCAGTTCACGTTCCATCCAGTATTGGGCTTCCGGTAAAATGCGAAAATTATTGATGGTCTTGATACTTCGTTCATACATGGGTTCATCCCCACGGAATAATTCATTGATGAAAACAAAACGGTCATTCACCCCAATCGCCTTCCGGAGTTCCTTTACGGGTGATCCTTTTAAAACAGATCCCAATTCTGACTGACTGCCAGGTTTAAGACGATCGTTGATGGAATTACCGCTATTCCCGATCAGATCATTTATTTCCCGGTTATTTGGCTGGTGAGATAAAGTGGGAACCTCAATCAAAGGATCGCCCCCCATCCAGACCTGATGACCTTCCGGTATATGCTGAACGATTTCTTCAACTACACGATGAGAGATATTCATTGAAGGCATGACAATGGAAACAGCCGGATTTTTTTTGCCCGTAATGTTTACGGTATGCATCGTGGTCAACACGGCTTCGATCTGTTTTAAGGTGACAAGCATTTGAAGCGCACTGTCGTTTTGTTCGCATTGTTCATTTAACTTGCTGATGAGTTGTTGCAATTTTTCCATTGTGCACTTAAGAAGTAATCATACCGGTTACATAAAATTAAAGCAAATATTTATCCAAATTCTGTCGGACCATGTTTATTGAGCCTGCCATACAATTTGATCGTCGCGGATGGATTGAAGTAATCTGTGGCTCCATGTTCTCAGGAAAAACTGAAGAACTGATCCGAAGATTGCGCCGGGCGCGGATTGCCAACCTGAGGGTTGGAATTTTCAAACCTGTGACGGACGACCGTTATCATAGGGAAAACATCGTTTCACATGATGATAATAGCATTCTTTCTATTCCCGTTCCGAACGCAAAAGCCATATTGGATGTGGTTTCTACGGTCGATGTGGTAGGAATCGACGAAGCCCAGTTTTTTGACGAATCCCTGCCGGAAGTCTGTGATATACTGGCTTTGAAAGGCACTCGGGTAATTGTGGCCGGGCTGGATATGGATTATCTGGGAAAACCATTTGGACAAATGCCGGCGCTGCTTTCAAAAGCGGAATACATTACCAAGTTGCATGCCATTTGCATGCAATGTGGCAATATTGCCAACTATTCGTTTCGGAAATCTGATGATGATGAACAATTATTGATTGGTAATAGGGAGGTATACGAACCCAGGTGCCGGATTTGCTATGCAAATGCCGTTTCGCAGACAAATAATTCAGAATAAATTGGATTTGTTAAATTTATTTTAAAGAAGGAATGTTCAGGGGAACCCGATTGATTTTGGCCTTATTCAAAAAAGACGTGTTGCTGGAGTTTCGACAGCAGTACAGTTTTTATGGCGTATTGCTCTACGTAGCGTCGACCATTTTTGTACTTTACCTGGCCATGGGACAACCGGAAAATATGGTCTGGAACGGGTTGTTTTGGATGATGCAGCTTTTCATTTGTATAAGTGCAATAGCAAAAACATTTCTCCAGGAGGGCAGGGGCAGACAATTATATTTTTATTCTTTATGTAGTCCTGTACATTTCATACTGGCACGCATGATATTTAATGCGGCATTGATGTTACTGATGAATCTGATCAGCCTTTTACTGTTCGGTCTCCTGCTTGGTTATCCATTGGCACATCCTCTTCTTTTTATCTGTATTTCCAGTTTCGGGGCCTGCAGCATCAGCCTGGTTTTTAGTTTTCTCGCTGCTATTGCAGCGCGCGCCCAGCAAAATGCGGCGCTGATGGCTATACTGGGATTCCCATTGATTATACCACAAGTGATGCTCCTGATGCGCCTTTCGACTTTGGCATTTACAGATGTTTTTCAAAGCGGACTGGTTTCAATTATACTGTTGCTTGGTTGTTTCGACATCATGATTGTTGTGTTATCTGTGATTCTCTTTCCTTTTTTGTGGAAAGATTAAAAAGCTTTGCGCTTTATGCCTTACGCCTTCAGCCTAAGAACGTTTTTCGTGTTTGATGCCCTTATCCTATTTTTGTCTGCCGGAAATAACCCGCTACTATTTAAGTTTACCATATGTTTCGTAAGAACTGGTGGAAAATACTGAGTTTCTTTTTTTTACTATATACATTCATTGCCGGATTTTTAGGAAAAGTGCCCGCCAAACCCATTCTCAACGAAACGATTCGTAACCTGTATTTTCACGTTGCCATGTGGTTTGGGATGATGATATTTTTCATCGTTTCTGTGGTGTATTCTGTTAAATATCTCCGTCACAACCGGCCGTCCGATGATATCTCTGCCGTCGAATTTGCCAGGACAGGAATCGTATTTGGCCTGTTGGGTCTGATTACAGGTTCTATTTGGGCCAGATATACCTGGGGTGACTTTTGGAGCAACGATCCAAAGCAGCTGGGTGCTGCTATCGCGTTACTTATATATCTGGCTTACTTTGTACTGAGAAATTCGCTCACGGACATGGATAAATCCGCGCGTATCAGCGCAGTTTATAATGTGTTCGCATTTGCGATGTTGTTTCCAACGATTTGGATAATCCCAAGACTGGTAGAAAGTCTCCATCCCGGTGGCATGGGTAATCCTGCGCTCGATACAAAAGATATCGACAGCCGCATGAGACTGATTTTCTGGTTTGGTGCTATTCCCGGCTGGACACTATTGGGAGTATGGATTTCGACCTTACGCATACGTTTGCAATTATTTTCCCTAAAACACGAGCTCCATGGTTAAAATATGTTCGCGTATTTGTCTTTCTGTTTTCGCATTGATCATTTCTGTATTTACTTATGCACAGGATAGCCTTCAAAATGATAAGCCCCAAATGGCCGATGCACTGCGTTCGAATGGAAAAATATATGTTGTGGTAGTCGTGCTGATCATTATTCTGATGGGGCTTTTTGGTTAT
>DASXKM010000210.1:0-5549 GCA_036496825.1 Puia sp.
CAGCAAAACTTGCCATTGGATACCATCTCGATGAATTGAAAAACCAGATTACCCAAACCACTTCTGCTTATTTTGAACCGGTACAGGATTATGTGATCGTCAAAATGCCCCGCTGGAATTTTGATAAATTCAAAGGTGCCAACGATACGCTTGGTTTACAAATGAAAAGTGTGGGGGAAGTGATGGCCATTGGACGGAGTTTTACAGAAGCTCTTCAGAAAGCCTGTCAGAGTCTGGAAAATAATGCAGTGGGACTTGGCTATTATGGGAAGAGCCAAATGCATGCAGAAGAACTCATCCAGTATATTAAAGTTCCCAAATGGGACAGGATATTCAGAATCAAGGACGCCATCATGCTTGGTGTCAGTGTCAAAACCATTTCACAGGCTACAGGCATTGACCGCTGGTTCTTATATGAAATCCAGAAGATTTGCACAGCAGAAAAAGAAATCAAAAAGTATAAAATGGAAACTCTTCCCGTTGAACTGCTTCGGGAAGCAAAATCGCTTGGATTCAGTGATGCTCAGATTGCCCTGATCATGCAGGACGGTGATGAAGAGGTAGTTTTTCAAAAAAGAAAAGCTGCCGGTATTAACCGGATTTTTAAAATGGTGGATACATGTAGTGCAGAGTTCGAGGCAAAAACACCTTATTTCTATTCTACGTTCGAAAGTGGGGGTGCCAGTGAAAGTGTCGTTAGCGATAAGAAGAAAATCATCATACTTGGCTCCGGTCCTAACAGGATCGGTCAGGGGATCGAATTCGATTATTGCTGTGTGCATGGCTTGCTTGCCGTAAAGGAATGCGGCTATGAATCCATTATGGTTAATTGTAATCCGGAGACGGTCTCTACGGATTTCGACATGGCTGATAAACTGTATTTTGAACCTGTATTCTGGGAACATTTATGGGATATCATCGAACATGAGAAACCAGATGGTGTGATTGTACAGCTGGGTGGTCAGACAGCCCTTAAACTGGCTGAAAAACTTCACAAAAGAGGCATTCGAATTGTCGGAACTTCATATGACAATATGGATATCGCCGAAGACCGTGGCCGTTTTAGCGACATGCTGAAAGAGATGGATATCCCGTATCCGTCATACGGTACTGCGACTACAGTAGATGAGGCCGTGGAAGTGGCAAAAACGGTTGGATATCCGGTACTGGTCAGACCCAGTTATGTTTTGGGAGGTCAACGCATGCGAATCGTTATCAACGACCAGGAACTGGAGAGTGCTGTAGTCAGTTTACTCAAACATCTTCCTGATAATAAAATTCTCATTGATCATTTCCTGGATCGCTGTCAGGAAGCCGAAGTAGATGGCATATGTGACGGAGATCAGTTTCATGTGATGGGTTTGATGGAACATATTGAACCAGCCGGTATACACAGTGGCGATTCCAATGCTGTGCTTCCGCAGTTTAATCTGACCCCCCTCGTTGTGGAAACCATGGAGGAATATGCGAGGAAAATTGCATTCCGGTTAAACATCAGGGGTCTGATCAATATACAATTTGCCATTAAAGACGGTAAAGTGTTTGTAATCGAAGCAAACCCGCGTGCTTCCAGAACAACTCCTTTTATTGCAAAAGCTTATCAGATTCCTTATCTCAACGTAGCTACCAAAGTTATGTTAGGACATAATAAATTAAAGGACTTCAGTTTCGTAAAGAATCTAAAAGGATATGCGATCAAGGAACCTGTATTCAGCTTCGACAAATTCCCGGGTGTGAATAAAGAACTTGGACCGGAAATGAAATCAACCGGTGAAGCAATCCGTTTTATAAAGGATCTGAAAGATCCGTACTTCAGACAACTGTATAAGGATCGGAGTATGTATCTATCTAAATAGAGCGTGGAAGACTGGAAGTGTAAGAATAGTTTTTACTTCCATACTTCCAGTCTTCCACACTTCCATCCTTTTCTCAGGCTTCAACAAGTCCGTTCCGGATGGCGTACATGACCAGACCGACGCGGGATTTCACTTTTAATTTCTCAAAAAGTGAATTACGGTATTCATCCACTGTTCTTGGACTGACAAACATTTTTGCGGCGATGTCTTTGTAAGTAATTTCCGAACATATATGGCGGAGAAAATCTTTTTCCCTTTGCGTTAGTAAGGCAGGTTCTTCTGTCTTGTCCACATTCTTGTGCAATCCGCTGATGATCTTGCCTGATATTTCCTCCGATAAATAAAAATTTTTCTTCACCACGGAATCCAGCGCTTTTTTCAATTCCTCCGGGTCGATATTTTTCATGATATAACCCCTTGCTCCCTGCCGCAGCATCCGGATAATCGTGCGTTCATCGCTAAACATGGAAAGCGCCAGGACTTTTATTTTTGGATAGTTTTTGTTCAGCCAGGAGGCTGTCTCAAACCCATCCATCTCGGGCATATTCACATCCAGCAGAATCAGATCTGGTACCAGATGTTCGTTAATCTTCTTTTTTATTTCTTTACCATTATCGGCCTCAAACAAAACGGTATAGTCTTCAAATGAACCGACCAGTTTGGCAAGCGCCTTTCTCAGGAGCGTATGGTCATCGGCAATCGCAACCTGAATCTGTTTATTTAAAGATGACATAGGCAGATTTAAAGAATTAATTTAATGGAACATGCACCGTAATTAATGTTCCTTTATCCGGTTCACTCTGAATTGACAAATCTGCACCGATCAGTTTTGCGCGGTTGCGCATGCTTTTTAATCCCAGCCCGCTGGATCCACTGTAGGACTCTTTCTTCTTACTGACGTCGAAACCCACTCCGTCATCTTCAATGGCCAGCACGAAATTATCGTTGTTCGAGTAGATAATCGAAACCCTTACATGGCTGGCCTGTGAATGCTTGATGATATTATTCATCATCTCCTGGTACATCCGGAAAATAAATATTGACTTCTGATCGGGAAAATGAAACTCATCTCCTTCCTTTTCAAAATGTATTTTCAGAATGCCGGCCCTTCGAATCGAAGATAAGTCGAAACTGATGGCTTCGGACAGGCCAATATCTGCAATGCGGTCGGTATGTAGACTTTTTGTTAAATCAGCCATGTCCCGGATCACCTTCTGCAACATTTCTTTCGAATTCTGAACACCTTCATAAGCTTCGTGATGCTGGCTGATCGGTGCCATTGACATCCATAATTTGATAACCGAAAGACTCTGCCCGATATTATCATGCAATTCCTGGGCAATGGTTTTCATGGTTTCTTCCTGTATTTCCAGTTGGGAACGAAGCACTTCCTGCTCATACTCTTCCTTCAACCGGGCCATCTCCCGTTCCTGCTTCTGGCGCCTTCGCTGGTAAAAAAACATCATCCCCAGGATAAACCCCACAAGCAAAAGTGCCAGCAAGGTTCCCATAAAGATTACAAAGTAGATTTGCTGGTTCGGATCCTGCATATGAAGCCTATCGAATATAGTATATATGTCAGTACGCTGATGATATTGAAAATAGCCTCAATATGATCGAATACAATCATGGATGTTTTTAGATTCGCTTTGCTCAGGCTATCCATAAAACTGATCAGGGCAAAAATGGGGAAAATAAGTACTACGTTAAAGAGAATACCAGACACGATCCAAAAGCTGGATAGCCTGGTCAGGGATTGTGCTTCCGTTTTTTGAAATAACTCAAAAAAATAATAAATACATAAAACAACCGTAATGACCGTTCCAATAGTAAAGTTGATTGGATTAAATAGGTCATTGTGCTGAATAAAAAAAACGTTGATCAATGCAAAAACCGCAAACGCTATCATTGTGTATAAAATGCGCTTTTTTACCTTCGTGTTGACAATTACACTCTTTATCACAAAAAAATAAAATGAGAATTCTACAATACCAGCAGTGTTCGGAATGATATTATTGTGTATCCCCCTGGCTGAAGTATATTCAATTGCCATATCCTCGACAAATAATAAAAAAAAATATGCCGGGAATAATCTGAGATATAGCGGTACAGGTTTTTGCGCAAATACAGATAGGCTGATTAAAAAAATGGATAACTGGATAAAATCACCAGGGGAAAATTGCATATTCCCAAATATCGGCAAAGTTCCAGTTTATAAAAAACCTCCCGAAGGAGGTTTAATGGTATATTATCAATTTAAACTATTTCCATACCTTTTGATCCTCTGTCAACAATCGTTATACCGAAGTCGCCCATTCCCCCATCCGGTGGCGGACAGAAAGGTGGGCAACCCTTTGGAAGATTACCACTCAAAATTTCGACCCGGCCGTTATTTTTCCTGTAAATATTTTTATCGGTTAGGTTTCCGTCTTCAGTAATCCTGGATTTCGTTGCAACCATAACGAGTGTTTGTCTGCCCGCATATTCGGCTTTCGCTGTATAATTTTCCGGAAATGCACCATAAAAAAATCTGATGCCATCTCCTCCATTTGATTTAGTCAGGGCCAGGAAGTTTTCCAATTCCTCAACGCTATACCAGGCACTCAGTGAGTCTGGTTTTCCGATCCGTTCAGAATTCTGTACCCATCGTTTTTGTTTATACTCTCTGATGAAAGTCTCGGCATCTTCCGTAGCATTACTCTTTCTGGCTCTTACATAATTTTTTAATTGCGCGGTCATTGGTCTTTTATTTTTAGGTGGTGAAACGTTTGTGATCTCCATAAAACTAGAAACTAAGAACCCTGCGAGCTTTTACAAGAACATGAAGTCCAATGAATTACGAATTAATATTATTTGTATAAGTAAGATTATCAACGATTACCGTTCTTTTTCTCTAACAAAAACCGTGTTAATCAGAGAATAATACCGTTAAAACATAGTACAAAAACCCCGTTTAAAAGGGTGAAACAGCTACTAGTTTCATCAATTAAAATATTTGCTTCAGGGAATCTAACCTGCTGAATATGGATTTGGAAAAGATGACGTTTCCGAGCACCTGGAGAAAGGTGTCTTTCCTTAGATTGTTTCTTCCCCTGATCTCAGGTATGCTTCTGGAATATTATATACCATCCGGAATTGTTTTCCTGCTATTGGTTTTTTTTATCTCCTTCATCGCCCTGATTTTATTCAACTGCATTTCTTTCCAAAAAACATTACGGGTGAACTGGATATGTGGAATTGTCTTTCAGGTATTATTTATTTTCTTCGGAAGGATGATAATGCATCTACATCAGGATAGGCCAATTACACAATCGGAATACAATGCTAAAACAAACAAAAACTATCTGTTCATCCGGGTTATTATCGATCCCGTTCAAAGAAAAACTTCAATCAAATGCCTGGCAAGGATCAGATGGCTTGTGAAAGACCAAACCTGTCACTACCAGGATGAAAAAGTTCTGATTTATTTTAAAAATAATCCGATTTCACGTCATGTACACAGCAATTCCTGGATCATTACCGACAAAATATTACAACCCATTGAAAATTTTAAAGCATTTGATTTTGATTATAAAAAATATTGCCGTCTCAGGCGTATCTACAGCCAGCTTTATCTAAAGGAAAATGAATATTCTATTGTTGAACACGCTGAAACAAAATCCGTGTTATCCATACTTGATTCTACTAGAAAAA
>DASXKM010000211.1:0-6653 GCA_036496825.1 Puia sp.
TTTTCATTTTGTTTCAAGGCCCATTGATACTGTGAAAGGGCGATGGTCTTATCAACGGCAAATGCAATTTGTGATTCAATGGATTCTGAATCTGATGTGGAAGGAAAATATTTCCTGAATAAATTAGAATCAGCACCGAATGCAGTTGCCTGCCTGGCAAAATCTTCCTTACTGGAAATGCCAAATAAAAATCCTTCATCGCCATTCCAGCCCGTGAGCAAGGGGACATGCATCTGCTGATCTTTTTTATAAATCTCTGCAACCGATGCCGGCATAATGTACCCGTCCACAATGGGTGCAAAAAAACCGCCCGCATTCTTTTGCAAATCATCAGCAGACAGAGCCCGCAAAGATTTCAGATCAGCTGCATTTAATTTTGCTGCAATACGGAGACCTTCTTTTTCGGCGGTTGAAAGACTATTCATCCGAAGCAGTGGATTTTCCAGAACAAGGGAACCGCTCTCTCCAATCGCTCCCTGAAATAAACCATGGGAGCGGGGAGAAGCAAGCAAACAATTGACACTGGCAGACCCGGCCGATTGTCCCGCAATGGTTATGCGATCCGGATCACCGCCAAATACCTGTATATTTTTTTTCACCCAGCTGATGGCCGCAATCATATCCATGAGCGCATAATTCCCGGAACTATGATGACCAGATTCTGCTGTTAGTTCGGGATGCGCCATGAAACCAAAAATGCCCAGCCTGTAATTAAATGATACAAAAATAATTCCCTGAGCTGCGAGTGCCTCTCCGGAATATCCGGCAGCTGCTGATCCGCCTGTCTGGAATCCACCACCATAAATCCAAATCATCACGGGTCTTTTTTCCTTTGCGGATTTTGCGGCTGTCCAAATATTCAGATAAAGACAATCTTCGCTGAGAGGTTTCTGCGGCACGACGAATTCCGGCCCGATCATTAAAAAAGAAACAGGTTTCGGCTGCATCGGACTCGGCCCAAATGCGATGCATTCTTTCACGCCTGTCCATGGTTTGGCAGGCTGCGGGGCTTTCCATCGAAGATCTCCGACGGGCGGCGCCGCAAATGGAATCCCTTTATAAACCGTTACAGAAGTTTTGTTATTATAATAACCGGATATTAATCCTGATTCTGTTTGAATATTCTTCACATTGGTCGTTGACCGTTGACCGCTGACCGTTGACCGATGATAGTTGGCGGTTGACGGTTGATGGTTGGCGGTTGACGGTTTAGTGCGTTGCATTATGCTTTGCGCTTTAAGCCCTGGAACGCATAGCGACAGGCCAATAATCGAACAGATTTTTAACATTGTGAAAAGCGTTTATACCACACAGATAGCCTTCAAAAACACGGTCTGTAGCGGATTTGACCCAAACATTCGGAATATTCAGATAAATATACTACCTTTGTATTTCTGTATGTTATTGCTTTTACTGCGTTTTCTTCTGCCCTTCCTATTTTCCGCAGAGTTTCCCCAGATCAGTGTAACGTAAGGCAGGTAAAGTACCCTATCAGCAGCGGTAGCCTTACCACATTTTTTATTTAATATTTTATACATTGTTATTCTCAGACCTGGGCCTTATAGAGCCCTTACAAAAAGCTGTAGCCCATGAAGGCTACAAAACTCCCACACCCATTCAGGAACAAGCCATCCCGGTCGTTTTGGCCGGAAGAGATATTCTGGGCTGTGCACAAACGGGAACCGGCAAGACCGCTTCCTTTGTTTTACCCCTGTTACAACGCATGCATGAACAAAAACAGGCATCCGGTGTCAGCGGACATCCGTTGAAAGCATTGATCTTAACACCTACGAGGGAACTCGCTACACAGATTCACGAATCCATAGAAACCTATGGCAAATTTCTGAAACTGAAATCAGTGGTGATCTTCGGTGGCGTGTCACAATCCCGTCAGGTTTCTGATCTGCGTCGTGGCTGCGATTTTATCGTGGCAACACCCGGCAGACTGATGGATCTGATGAATCAGAATTATATCGTTTTGAACGGGATCGAATATTTTGTCCTGGACGAAGCAGATCGCATGCTCGACATGGGATTTGTTCACGAGGTAAAAAGAATCATCACACGTCTTCCCCGTAAGAGACAGACATTATTTTTCTCGGCCACCATGCCACCTGCTATCCAGTCTCTCGTAAAAGAGATACTGACCAACCCGGTACATATTACGGTTACACCGGAGTCAACAACGGCGGAACTGGTGGTTCAGAAATTGTACTACGTGCAGAAAAGCGAAAAACGTGCGTTGCTTCATCATTTGCTGAAAACAACACCGCGTGAAAGTGTGCTGGTATTTACAAGAACAAAACATGGCGCTGACCGTGTGGCGCGCGATTTAAATCATGCAGGATTTCAGGCAACTGCGATCCATGGTGATAAAACACAGCAGGCGCGCGAAAGATCATTGCAGGGTTTTAAAGATGGCAAGATGCAGATTCTCGTTGCGACAGATATCGCTGCCCGTGGAATCGATATCGATGACCTGGCGCTGGTGGTGAACTTTGATCTACCGAATATTCCTGAATCCTATGTACACCGGATCGGTAGAACCGGTCGTGCGGGGGCCTTTGGTAAAGCCATTTCTTTTTGTGATTATGAAGAAAAAATTTATCTGAAGGACATTCAGAAATTTATCGGTCAGACCGTTCCCGTTGAAAGTAATCATCCATATCATGTGGCTTTAATGGAACCATTAACGGTTGCCGTTGGTGCAGCTGCTTCCTCCGGTCGCAGTATGGGCGGCGGCAGACGATACGGAAGAAAGTTTTCACAGCGATAATTTTTTCTTCGAACATCATAAGTGCGCGAATTACACATCAGTGAATGGGATTATATTCCATTCTTTTTGTGAAGTCCGGGCACTTTTAATTTTTGGAGAAGTGCATGGATTACATATGATGAAATGGCGAATCAGAATCATTCAGTGTGTAAGTTCCGGGCACTTTTTATTTTATGGATTTCTGTAAGAAATGAATTCAGTTCACACGTTTATACTTGAAACCGCAACCTTCCGTGCAGAGGGGATAAACGGCAAGCGTTGAAATACCAGCCTAATTTTGCATAATATTGTAAAGCGATGGATAGTAATAAAATCAGCATAATCGTGACAGGTGTTACCGGCATGGTGGGAGAGGGTGTTCTCCATGAATGTCTTCTCTCCACGGATGTTGAAAAAGTGCTGGTCGTCGGCCGCAGATCAAGCGGCGTGCAACATGAAAAGCTGGCTGAAATTGTACACAAAGATTTTTTTGATTTATCTCCCATTGAATCGCAACTCGCGGGATACGATACCTGTTTTTTTTGTCTGGGCGTTTCTTCTGTCGGAATGAAAAAACCCGACTATGTAAAAATGACCTATGACCTGACGATGAACTTTGCCCGGACACTGATGAAAGCAGATCCCGGTATGAGCTTCTGTTATATTTCGGGTGCGGGTACTGATTCTACAGAAAAAGGAAAATCGCACTGGGCCCGCGTAAAAGGTAAAACAGAAAATGACTTACAGAAAGTCGGATTCAAACAAACATTTCTTTTCCGCCCCGGAATGTTAAAACCTACGCCTGGTTTGAAAAATACACTCGGCTTTTATAAATGGACCGGCTGGCTAATTCCTGTATTTGAATTCTTAACGCCCAATCACATCACTTCTCTCGCACAATTGGGAAAAGCCATGATTCGCGCAGTGACCAATGGATATGGTAAAAATATTATCGAAGTAAAAGATATAAAGCTTCTTAGTGTGGTGAGTGTGGAAGGGTAATATTAGTGTGGCGAGTGTGGAAGGGTAATAAATGTATTAATTCGAAATTGAATTTGGAAATGACAGGGTGAAAATGTGAAATTTCATTCTACATTCAACTTTCACATTTGCATTCAACAATTAACCGCCAACATTCAATCATCACTGTCAACCGTCAACCGTCAACTAACAACTAATAACAATCAAACCTCTAGTCCTTAGGTTCCCACAACTGAATTTTATTTCCTTCAATGTCTAAAATATGAACAAATTTTCCATACTCAGAATCATCAATTTTGTCAACGATCGTTACGTTTTCTTTTCTTAATTCTTCAACCAGGGCGTCTAAATTCTCCACTCTGTAGTTTATCATAAAGTCTTTTGTTGAAGGCTCAAAATATTTTGTGCTTTCTTTAAAAGGATTCCACTGGGTAAGTCCCTTTTTAGTACTGTCATCAATATCGCGCCATTCAAAGCTTGTCCCGTAGGGAGTTGTGTTAAATCCAAGATGTGTTTTGTACCATTCGTTCATTGCGTGTGGGTCTTTCGATTTGAAGAAAACACCCCCTATTCCAGTTACTCTTTTCATGATAAAAGTTTAATTGCCAAATTTATCTGTTTTTTGTAAGCGTGTTTATTTATTCACAGACTATTTTAAAATTGGTTCTTTATCCTGACAGATCTTAGTTTTGCCGGATGATCTCATTTGCGTCGCTGATAGCCGATAAATTAAAGATCCGGACGATACAGGCAGATACTGTATTGTCATTGCTCGCTGAAGGCGCTACCATACCATTTATTGCCCGATACCGCAAGGATAAAACCGGCGCGCTGGATGAAGTGGTGATCCAGCAGATACAAGATGAATTCAAAACTCTCAAGGCATTTACAGAGAGAAAAACGGCCATAGAGAAATCTATTTCGGAACAGGGCAAGATGACCGAACCCCTGCAGAAAAAACTGGATGATGCCCTTACGCTCGCGGAGCTGGAAGATATATATCTGCCCTATAAACCAAAACGAAAAACAAAAGCCCAGGCTGCCCGTGAAAAAGGACTTGAACCGCTGTCTCTTTTGATTCTGGAGCAGAGGACTATAAAGTTGCAGGAAATGGCTCAGGCCTTTGTAAAAGATGAAATAAAGACAGCTGAAGAAGCACTACAGGGTGCCAGAGATATTATTGCTGAGATTGTAAACGAAGAAGAATCTGTGCGTGCGCGTATTCGAAAACTTTTTCAGGAATCGGCGCGAATGGAAAGTAAGGTATTATCGGGTAAGGAGACGGAAGCTGGTAAGTTCAAAGACTATTTTGATTTTTCTGAAAAAATTGCAACGATACCTTCTCACAGGATCCTCGCGGTGCTGCGCGGATTTATGGAAGGATTTCTGAGGATGGATATTACCCCTTCCGAAGATGAAGCCCTATTCATGCTTGCAGATCAGTTCGTCCATAGTTCCGGTGATTCAGCGGCTGAAATAAAAAAAGCCATTAAAGACTGCTGGCGTCGTTTACTACAACCCGGAATGGAAAGTGAATTCAGGATGGCTTTGAAAACTAAGGCTGACGAAGAAGCCATCAATGTGTTTGCAGAAAACCTACGACAGTTATTATTAAGTTCTCCGCTTGGAAGTAAAAGAATTCTGGCCATTGACCCCGGCTATCGCACCGGTTGCAAAGTAGTTTGTCTCAACGAACAAGGCGACCTACAAAAAACTGATCTCATTTTTGTACATGAACCCGGAAAAGCAGCAGAGGCGGAATTGAAAATTCGTTCGCTGGCAGAAAAATATAAAATTGAAGCGTTTGCGATAGGAGACGGAACCGCCGGCAGGGAGACTGAACAGTTCATAAAAAAGCTGGCTCTCGGTCTGCCGGTATTTTTGGTAAACGAGGATGGTGCTTCGGTGTATTCAGCATCCGCTGTAGCGAGAGAGGAATTTCCTGATCAGGATATTACAGTGCGCGGTTCCGTAAGTATTGGCCGCAGACTGATGGACCCGCTGGCGGAACTTGTAAAAATAGATCCAAAGAGTATCGGGGTGGGACAATATCAGCACGACGTCAATCAGTCCAGACTAAAAGAAAGACTGGATCAAACTGTTATCAGTTGTGTGAATGCGGTGGGTGTGAATCTGAACACAGCCGGCAAACAATTATTGAGTTATGTCAGCGGCATTGGTGAGACACTAGCAGAGAATATTGTGAAACACAGAAATGAATCCGGCAAATTTACGGACCGAAAACAGTTGCTGAAAGTTCCCCGTTTAGGTGAAAAAGCTTTTGAGCAATGCGCCGGGTTTCTGAGAATCCATCAGGGAAAAAATCCATTGGATGAAAGTGCAGTTCATCCGGAAGCCTATCCGGTGGTTGAGAAAATTGCGCTGGATCTCGGCGTAGATCTTAAATCACTGGTAGGTAAAGAAGACCTGGCAATTAAAGTTGATGTCAAAAAATATATCAGCGAGACTGTTGGTGAACACACGATTCGGGATATATTAAATGAACTTCGCAAGCCCGGACTGGATCCGAGAACAGAACTGGAACAATTTGAATTTGCGAATATTTATAAAATAGAAGATGTCCACGCAGGTATGATCATTCCCGGCGTGGTTACGAATATTACGCGATTCGGTGCATTCATTGATATTGGTGTAAAACAGGATGGGTTGGTACATGTGAGTGAAATCGCGCACCGTTATATTACCGACCCGAATGAAATATTAAAACTCAATGATAAGGTCCAGGTAAAAGTCACCGAAGTTGATCCGGTGAGAAAACGAATTGCCTTGTCTATTAAACAGGCAAATCCTGAGCTGAAAGCCCAAAGCCTAAAGCATAAAGCCAGGCCGGAAGCGGGGGGCTGGAGGACTCTTACGCCGAAAGCTCAAAGCACAAAGACTAAAGCCAAACAGGAAC
>DASXKM010000212.1:0-3033 GCA_036496825.1 Puia sp.
CGATAAATGGCAGCAGATTCAGGACTGGGTCAGTGATAAATATCATATTACGAATACCCAACAGACGGCTTATGTAAATAAATCGGCCTCCGGTATTATGAATACCGCGATGACTTCGGTAGCAACTACATTTGTCGGCATAGCAGAAACCCTGTTGCTTACTATTTTCTTTTTCATTTTTACTTTTTTTATACTCCAGTTTCGCCGGTTGCTGATGCGGTTTGTAGTGGAGTTATTCGACCGGGAGCACAATAATAAAGTGCAGGAAATTATCAGCCGCATCCGTTCGCTGATCAATAGCTATGTGGTGGGGCTGCTCATTGAAATGAGCGTGGTGGCCGTTCTGATATTTGTCAGCCTGATGATTATCGGAGTGAAATACGCATTGCTGATCAGTCTCATGGCAGCGGTTCTCAATATCATTCCTTACCTGGGGATCTATTCAAGTATGGCCATCGCCATTATAATTACCGCTGCAACGGGTTCCACCGGACAGGTGATTGCCGTGGGCATTGTATTTCTGGTAACTCATTTTGTGGATGCCAATGTGATTCTTCCGCATATAGTTGGAGGAAAAGTAAAAATGAATCCTTTTGTTACGATCCTCGCGGTATTGATCGGTCATCTCGTTTGGGGCATTCCCGGTATGTTCCTTTTTATTCCTTTGACTGCCATGCTCCGGCTGGTCAGTGAGGAAGTTCCTGGTATGAAACCATGGGCCATTCTGCTGGGGGAAGAATCAAAAGCCTAGAGCCCAAAGCCTAACTAAAACCGAAGGTTCTTAGTTCAATTCTTTTAGTCTGTCAATCTAGGAACAATTGTAAGTTTTAGGCTTTGGGCTATGAGCTTTAGGCTTAGCCCTAAAAAGCGTTTCTTTGTAGAATATCTTCCCCGGCTGATGAATTACAATGCGTATACTTTAAATAATGGAAAGGGCCTGTTCTTTGCTTTAGATAAGAAACCCGGTACCAGTGTATGAAGATCAGTGAAAAGGCAAAGAAAATAGTCAGGCGGATTTTTCGGATAACCCTTACCACGGTCCTTGTCATCCTCGGCATCATTCTGCTTATTCTTGTACTGATTCAAACAGGGCCGGTACAAAATTATGGCCGGGGCAAAATCGAAGCTTATCTCGAAAAGAAACTTCAGACAAAAGTCCGCATCGGAAATTTGTATATTGATTTCCCCGCACGAATCATTATTAAGAATATTTACCTGGAAGACCGGAGTAAAGACACATTGGTCTCCGGTGGGAAGATCGAAGTCGACATCGCTATGTTCGGACTCCTGCACAAGGAACTGCGCGTAAGCAACCTCGAGCTGGATAATGTAACGCTGAAAGTAAAAAGATTAATGCCCGACTCGGTATTCAACTTTCAGTTTATCGCGGATGCCTTCAGTTCTCCGGAAAAGCAACCGGTAAAAAAAGATACGAGTGCCGGTTTTCGCTTTGTGATCGGAACCATACAACTCCATCAGATACATGCCGCTTATCATGACGACGCAAGCGGAAATGATGTTCTTGTAAATCTGGGCGAATTCAAAACAAAATTAAAAACATTTGATCCCGCCCATCAGACCTATGCCATCCCGGATATCGCGCTGACCAATGTGTCCGGAAGAGTCAGGCAGTACAACCCGATCCTGATCTTAAAACATATTGCAGATACCGTCAGTGAACACAATAAAAAATCCGAACCCGTTCATCTTGAACTGGGAGATATCGATTTTACAAAAATCAATCTGGATTATCGCAACGACGCACAGAATATGGATGCTGCCATCCGTCTTGGAAATTTTCATACAAAGGCAGATTCGATAGATCTCGCCACACTGCATATCAAACTAAAACAGATTTCGCTGAATAGTACGGTTGCTGCGGTAAAATTTGGAAAGCTGAAAGCTGTACAAACCGCGAAGGCGGCTCCGGTAAAAGATACCGTTACCCATGGGGGCGCATGGAGCGTGGACCTGGCTTCTTTTACCATCGACAGCACCCGGCTTCAATATGATGATGATAATAAAGTGGCGTTGAAGAAGGGGATGGATTACAGTCACCTGAATGTAAACCACCTTACCATTCACACTTCGAATCTGCACGCGGATCCTTCGCAGTACAGTGCCCTGATATCCGGAATTTCGTTTGATGAAAAAAGCGGTTTCACGTTAAAAAAATTGTCTGCGGCACTGCATTATGATACCAAAGGAGTATCGGTCAAAAACCTGGTGATTCAGACAAACCGTTCAGAGATAAAAAATCAGACTTCTATCAAATACAAATCACCGGATGATCTGAAAAAACATCCGGGAGATGTGCAGACAGATCTTGTATTTGATAAGGCGCGGATTGCGGTAAAGGATGTTTTAATATTTGTGCCTTCACTGGAAGGTCCTTTAAAAGATAATCAGAATGCCATTCTGAATCTCAATGGTAAGGTGACGGGTCAGTTGAAGAATCTGCAGATACCCTATCTTGAAATAAGCGGTGTGGGCAATACATCCCTGGCTGCTTCCGGAACAATCAAAGGACTGCCGGATGCAAAAAAAGCAAACTATGATATTACGCTGACCCGGTTGAAATCATCAAAAACCGATTTGTTCCGGTTTATTCCTCCGAAATCCATTCCTGATAATCTGCGTTTGCCGGAAAGCATTTCCGCCAATGGAAAATTCAGAGGCACCACCAACAAATTCTTTGTGAAGCTTCATCTGGAGACCAGTAACGGAGTGGCTGATGTGCACGGCACGCTGGATATGAACCATAAGAACTATGACCTGGTGGCCGACACGCGTTCACTGGATCTGGGATATATTCTTAAACAGGATAGTCTGTTCGGAAAAATCACACTGAATGCGACAGCCAAAGGGTCGGGCTTTGATCCGAAAAAAATGAACAGCATTTTTCATATAAACCTGGCGGAAGGAGAAATAAAATCTTATACATACAAGGGGCTCTTGCTGGATGCACATCTGCAAAACGGAAACGGATCGATCAGGTCATCCATGAAGGATCCGAATCTGACGTATCAGCTG
>DASXKM010000213.1:0-2359 GCA_036496825.1 Puia sp.
TGCCGGATGAGTTCCAGTGAAGTTTTCAGAATATTCAGCGTACGCAACCCCAGAAAGTCCATTTTGAGAACACCTGCGTCCTCAATGATGGATCCTTCAATTTGTGTTACAAGCAGGTCAGAATCCTTTGCTGTACATACCGGAATAATATTGGCCAGATCTTCCGGTGCGATGATAATTCCGGCAGCATGAAGGCCGGTATTCCTTACGGAACCTTCCAGTCGTTCAGCTTCACGTAGTACACGACTGCGCAGATCAGTTCCCTGGTAGATTTCACGAATCTTCTTTACGAGCTCCAGGTCATCTCCCCCGATTCCTTCTTTTTCCTCGAGCGACTTTTCTCCGTCCTTCGATTTTAATGGTGCATGCAGCACCCGTTTGAGACTCACTCCGGGACGATCCGGAACCAGTTTTGCCAGTGCATTGGATTCCGCCAGTGGAAGATCCATCACACGCGCAACATCCTTTATACTCATCCTGGCGGCCATTGTGCCATAAGTGACTATCTGGGCTACCTGGTTTCTTCCGTACTTTTTGACGACATAATCAATTACTTTCTGGCGGCCTTCATCATCAAAATCTGTGTCGATATCCGGCATGGATTTTCGGTCAGGATTCAGAAACCGTTCAAACAGCAGGTTATATTTGATGGGATCGATATTGGTAATTCCGATACAATAAGCCACTACGCTGCCTGCAGCAGAACCACGTCCCGGTCCCACGAAAACACCCATATCGCGGCCGGCCTTTATAAAATCGCTAACGATCAGGAAATAGCCGGCAAAGCCCATGGTTTTGATCGTAAATAATTCAAATTCGAGCCGGTCAGTTATTTCCGGCGTCATTTCGGTATACCTTTTTTTTGCGCCCAGGTAGGTGATGTCTTTGAGATATTCCCACTGGTTCAGATTATTGTCAGCATGGATCTGAAAAGCCGGCGGAATCGGGAAGGCCGGTAACAGGATGTCTTTTTTCAGATTTAACACATCTACCTTATCTGCTACCATGCCGGTATTTGCGATAGCCTCCGGTATGTCTTTAAAAAGCTCGGTCATTTCAGCCTGCGTTTTTAAATAAAACTGGTCGTTCGGGAATTTAAAACGACGATTTTTCAGGCTGACCTCATCATTTACGAAATCATCGAAACCGGGGGTGGACTGTTTTTCACCGGTATTGATACAAAGCAGAATATCATGCGCGTTATAATCTTCCCGGTCAGTATAATGACTATCGTTGGTGGCAATGACCGGTACCTGATATTTTTTTGAAAGTTTAATCAGGAACTGATTGATCTTTTCCTGATCCGGGATCTGATGTCTCTGCAACTCTATGAAATAGTTTTCCCCGAATATATCCAGCCACCATTTAAATTCCTTTTCAGCTTTTTCTTCTCCGTCATGTAAAATCGTCTGGGGAACATAGGCACCGATACAGCAGGTGGTTGCAATCAGTCCTTCATGGTATTGTTCAATCAGTGATTTATCAATACGTGGGTACTTACTGTACATGCCTTCGGTAAAACCAAGAGAAGTGAGCCGGATCAGATTCTGATAGCCGGTTTTGTTCCTGGCCAGCAGGACCTGATGATATCGTTGGTCTTTTTGTTCCTTCGTGAAGGTTTTTTTATGGCGGTCTTCCACCACATAGAACTCACAGCCTACGATGGGTTTTACCTTCAGACTGCCATCCTCATTTTTGTGTTTATAAGCTTCTGCAACAAAACTGAAAGCGCCAAACATATTACCATGGTCCGTAATGGCGAGTGCCGGCATTTTATCTTTTACCGCCTTATTATAGAGATTCTGGATGGATGCGGCTCCGTCCAGCAGCGAATATTGAGTATGAACATGAAGGTGGGAAAAATCGGGCATCAGTTAACAGGTTGGACATGCAATTAACAAAGAAAAAAACGAGGCTGCCTTTTCGGGTATAAATAACTGTTCACAGATTGTCCCCGTTCGTTATGAATGTCATAAATTGTTTCTTTTTATAATCGATAACCGGGTAACCCTGAAACCATTGTAAAATTCGACCTTCTGAGCCCCACCGTAAGCCAGCCGCAGGAATGACATTTTTTCAAAAAATGTCTATCTTTATCCGTTCCAGTATCAAACAAATGAAATGAAAAATCGGTTCATTTTACTAGTCCTGATCATCAACCTGACAGGATGCAATGTTTTTAAGCCGGCTTCGCGGAATACGGACAATTTGTCTGTACCAGCAAATAACCAGGTTTCGGGTACCAAATCAAAGCCTGTTTTCATTCAGAACATCTCCACAGAGCCCGGTGACAATCCACCGGCCAAATCCAGCAGCATTATTCCGGTAAAAAACAGCGCTTCCAATAGTGGGGAACCGG
>DASXKM010000214.1:0-5836 GCA_036496825.1 Puia sp.
TCTGCTGCAATTGTTTATCTGCGGTGTCCAGGGCTTCCTGCAAAGGGCTGATACCCGATTTTATAAGAGAGACCTCACGTTTTTTTTCCTCTGCCATTAATTTTTCTCCACGGGCCATCAAATGGCCAATGTCTTTTGAAATAGCGTTCAAACCCGCCTGGGCAGATTCAAGTTCCAATTGCAGTTTTTTTCTTTTTTCATCCAATTGTAAAATAGAGTCGATGGCTGTAGTAGCGTCAAAATTCTTTACCCGGAGCCGTTCCTTTACAAAATCCGGTTGTTGCCGGATCAGGGCTATCTGTAACATAAAGGAAAATTTTCGCAAAGGTAACTGATGCAGGGATAGAATCGCGGGCGGGTTATCTTTGCAGAATGAATGTGAAAGACGATATCCAGAGCCGATGGTGGGCACTGGAAGAAAAATTAATGGCACGTTTTGGAAAAAAGCCGGATATGGAGGCCATTCTTTTCCTGATTGGCATACAGGAGGTAGGTGATATTCAGACAAGATTCACCAAGGAACAAAAGCAGGACCTGATGCACGTTGCCGTTTGCAGTCTGTTATCGCCCAGCGGCTATTACGAACTGGAAATGGTGGACGAGGAAGGCTGGCCCCACTACAGACAATTGAAAACTCTTCCGGTTTTCAACTTTGTTGAACAGGAAAATTTCATGAAGGATCATATTCTGTTATATTTTGAAAACCAGGAAATGAATGAATAACAAATTGCTGGCAGCGAATATTCAAATCCTTCTATATTTGCAACTGTCAGGAACAAAAAAAACACTATGAATTTTCCAGAAAATCTTCGTTACACAAAGGAACACGAATGGGTGAGGCAGGAAAAAGAAAATATTTTTCTGGTCGGCATTACAGAATATGCACAGAGGGAATTGGGTGACATTGTTTATGTGGAAGTAGAAACCATTGGCAAGTCGATGGGAGCAGGTGAAGTGTTCGGAACTGTAGAGGCCGTAAAAACTGTTTCTGATCTTTTTCTTCCTGTTTCAGGAACTATTACGGAATTAAATCCGGAGCTCGCGAACGCTCCGGATCTGGTAAATTCCGATCCGTATGGAAAAGGCTGGATGATCAAGCTCACAGTGAATGATCCCGCGCAGGTAACAGAACTGCTGGATGCGGCTGCATATGAATCCCTGGTCGGATAATCGGATGGTACAATTTTTACAACTAACACTGCCTTGGGATCAACGGTTACATATAGTGAACAGGAACTGACCGCAGCTTTAAAAGCAAAGGATGAACAGGCTTTCTCTTACTTATATGATCATTATAGCGGTTCTCTCTATAGTATTATTCTTCAGATTGTAAAATCTCAGGAAGTTGCGAGTGATATTCTTCAGGAAGTTTTTATAAGTATCTGGCGTAAAATAGAATCTTACGATCCTATAAAGGGTAGATTATTTACCTGGATGCTCAACATCAGCCGGAATGCATCGATCGACATGCTCAGATCGAAAAATTATCAAAATACCCAGAAAAACCAGGAGATTAACGACAACGTATATGGAATGAACCAGGCGACCCAAACCAGTATTGACAGTATCGGCCTCAGCCAGTACCTGGGAAAACTTCGACCCGAGCAACGTGTTTTAATCGAACTTGCCTATTTTAAGGGCTATACACATGATGAGATCGCGCAGATTGAAGATATTCCACTGGGAACGGTAAAAACCCGTATTCGAAGTGCCTTATTACAACTAAGAGAATATTTAAAATAAGTGAACGTACAGGAATACATATCAAGCGGAATTGTTGAAAGCTATGTGCTCGGCCTTTCTTCCACTGAGGAAAGTGCTGAATTCGAACGTATGTGTGCCGCTCATCAGGAAATTGCAGCCGCCCGGAATGCTTTTGAAATTCAGCTGGAAAAAGATCTTCAGCAGCAAAAGATGGATCCACCGCGTGAATTGAAATCACGCATTTTTTCTGAGATCGGACGGGACAAATCGCCGATTACGAAAACCCTATTACCCAAACCATCCCTTGTGCCGCGAACCGGCTTTGCCAGATATGTGGCTGCTGCTTCCCTCATTTTACTGGGAGGAAGCGTCTTACTGAATTTTTATCTGTTCAGCCAGTATAAGAAAACCATCGCCAAAAATGAAGAACTGATTGCGATCCAAACTCAGGTCGCTGATAATAACAAGACTCTGCAAACAAAATTGTCTAATTACGAAAACGCGATCAGCCTGATGCAAAACCCGAATATGGCTGTAATTAAAATGCCGGGAGTTCCAAAAAGTCCCGCACCGTCAAGTCTGGCTACTATATTCTGGAATACGCAATCCAAAGATGTTTATTTACTTGTAAACCGGCTTCCGGCGCCATTGCCCGATAAACAATATCAACTCTGGGCGATTGTAGACGGGAAACCGGTAGATGCAGGAGTATTTGATACGACAACCGGATTTTCATTTATCAAACTTAAACCCATTCCTAAAGCCGAAGCCTTTGCGATAACATTAGAAAAAAAAGGGGGTAGCACAACACCCGATATGAAAGCGATGTACGTTATGGGTAAGGTTACAGGTTAGGATCTTATCTTCGCAGCAATTTTTATGCGCCAACGCCTTCAAAGACTTCTCTCAAAAAATTCTCCTGCCCGTCTGTGGACTTTATTTATTCTTATTTTAATGGCTATCCCTGGAAATATGTTACCCGAGGAAGAAAAGACTTTTATTCCAAACCTGGATAAGCTGGTCCACGCCACCCTGTTCGGCAGTTTTGTTTTTCTTTGGTCTATTTACTATGCAACGAGAAAAGAAAAAAATAATCACTCTTACAGCCGGTTTGTTTTAATTCTCATTATTGCCTGTTTATATGGTGTTACTACAGAATTGATGCAGAAATATTTAATTCCAAATCGCGACTACGATATATACGATATCATGGCTGATTCTATTGGAGCCGTCTTAGGATTTTTATTTGTTTTGCTATCAGTTAAATGGTTCAGGAACTCCAGATTACAATAGAGGAAATATAAAAAGTAAGCCCCTGTGGAAACAGGGGCCGTAACCAAAACTAACTGCTTATGAGAAAATTGACTGCTTTTGTGAAGTCAATAGAAAAGACCATTTAATACTTAACTGGCAATTCAAGTGCCAATTCTTTTCAATTTGTTTATCCTCGATAAAAGATCTACTACAAAGATACTGGCAGAAAGCGAACCGAATTTCCCGGGTCTTTCTTAATAACAATTTTTTAAGATTGCTTGTCTGTCTTTGAGCGCTTATTCATTTGTTGGCTGAATACCTTAATTCAGCTCTCTATATTAAACGCAATAAACACAAATAGGTTTAATGGGTTTTTGTTAAGAAAATACTATTATGAATTTACTACTTAATTCTATTTAACTCCAACTAATCATTTTGGTCTATTTAACACTGTAGAAAAATTGCAACAGCTTATGCCGGTTTTGCAATTTTCTCGGCATTTTCAGCAAATTGAAGTGCATCTATAAATTCGCTGATATTTCCATTCAGTATATCTGGCAGATTGTAAACAGTTAACCCTATGCGGTGGTCAGTTACTCTTCCCTGGGGAAAATTATAAGTGCGGATTTTTGCACTACGGTCACCGGTACTAACCAGGCTCTTGCGATGTCTTGAAATTTCTTCCTCCTGTTTTCTTACCTGTTCTTCATAAAGCCTCGTTCTCAGCATCTGCATGGCTTTCTCCCGGTTTCCCAATTGAGATCTTTCGGTCTGGCAAATTACCACCGTTCCGGTTGGCAAATGTGTTAGCATCACTTTGGTTTCCACCTTATTAACATTCTGCCCGCCAGCTCCGCCACTTCTGGCTGTTTCCATTTTTACATCTGCAGGATTCAATTCAAAGTCAACTTCTTCAGCTTCCGGCATCACTGCAACAGTTGCAGCACTTGTGTGAACCCGGCCACTTTGCTCGGTATCGGGTACTCGTTGAACCCTGTGTACGCCGCTTTCAAATTTAAGCGTACCATAAACGTCTTCGCCCGACACTTCGAGCTGAACCTCTTTATAACCGCCCACCGTACCTTCACTTTCACTAAGAAGAAATGTACGAAATCCTCTTTTTTCACAATATTTCATATACATACGCAGCAAATCTCCTGCGAACAGGCTGGCTTCGTCTCCACCCGTGCCTGCCCGAATTTCAATAATCGCATTTTTTTCATCTTGCGGATCTTTAGGAATCAACATCTGCCGGATATCGGCCTCCAGAACGAGCTTTTTCTCTTCAATGGCCGTGGTTTCCATCTTGGCCAGCTCACGCAATTCCTCGTCATCTCCATTTAAAGCTTCACGGTTAAAAGCCAGATCCTCCAACACATTGATATATTGATCATAAGACTTAACAATCTTCTCCAGACTGCGGTATTCTTTACTGGTAGAACTAAACTTCCTGTTATCATTCACAATGGCCGGGTTGGTAAGTGCAACGCCCAATTCATCGAATCTTGCCCGAATAGCATCCAGTTTATCAATCATAACCTGCGAAAAATTTATATTGCTGCAAAGTTAACTGAACCATGAGTTATCGGAAATTGAAAGCGGATTATTTGTTTGACGGTTATCGGATACTTCCGGCTGATTCCGTTTTGATTTGCGGACCCAATGGCAGTATACTGGAAATTACCAACGAAGAACAGGCGGGCAGTGAGCTTGAATACTTCTCCGGCATGATTGCTCCGGGCTTTATAAATTGTCATTGCCATCTTGAACTAAGTCATCTGAAGGGGCTTATACCTGAAAAAGAAGGCCTGGTCAACTTTGTGCTTTCTGTAATGGCTTTCAGATTTCAATCTTATCCGTCAAAACAGCAGGCAATTCTCAATGCCGAGGCTGATATGCTGAATACCGGAATAGTCGCCGTGGGGGATATATCAAACACCTTAGATACAATCCATGCAAAAAAGGCGAAACGTCTAGAATACTACAATTTTATTGAGCTTTTGGGTTGGCCTCCGGAATATGCAAAAGAACGATATAAAGCTGCAAAAAAACTTGCTGACGAATTAGTAGGACTCGGCTTTGGTGAAAATCATGTATCGCTGGTGCCACATGCACCTTATTCGGTTTCCAATGAATTATGGGATCTGATGAAAGAAGGATTCCGGAATAAAACGGTTAGCATTCATAATCAGGAGTCTTTAGCCGAAAATGAATTTTTCCTTTCAGGTAAGGGTGATCTGAACCGATTGTATACCCATATGAAGATAGATAACAGCCATTTCAAAGTACCAGGCTGCAATAGTCTTGCTTTTTATCTTTCAAAATTGAAGGAAGCTCACCGGATTTTACTGGTCCATAATACCTATATGGATAAATCTGATTTAATAGCAGCCAGTCGTTTCCACGAAAAATTATATCTGTGTTTATGCCCGAATGCGAATCTCTATATCGAAAACAAACTTCCTGACATGCCCTTGTTCCTCGAACACACGGACCGAATCGTTTTGGGAACCGATAGCCTGGCCAGTAACCGGCAACTGAGTATTCTTGAAGAAATAAAAACAATCAGAAAGATTTTCCCTGATATATCGTCCGAATTAATGCTTGTGTGGGCTACCTCCAATGGAGCCAAAGCACTCTCATTTGAAACTATGCTGGGGGATTTTACAAAAGGGAAAAAACCCGGCGTTGTACTGATTGAACATCTGAATGGGAGCGAAATTGGTGAAGAGAGTACGAGCCGGAGGCTAGTGTAAGAGTATAGGAGTATAAGAGTTATTATCCCGCGTCACTCTTACACTCCTATACTCTTATTCTCTTATACTTCCAGAAGCGTTCTTAAAACGGGTAGCGTTCTCAATGCTGTGAATCCCTGGAT
>DASXKM010000215.1:0-3582 GCA_036496825.1 Puia sp.
AATTTTCTTCTTGAAATCCGGGTTGGCATCGCCTGCAAATTATTGTTGGAAAATAAAATAAGTATCAAGCAAACCTGTTATGAAAGCGGTTTCAATAACTTCGCCAGCTTTCACAAATATTTTAAAATGATCACCAGTAAAACGCCGTTAAATTATCAACGGGAATATATGTCGAGAAATGCCGTATGATTTTCCTGTCAGCAATATCCATTTTGCAGATACTCTACGTACCCCCCCTCCATTCACTCAACGATTCATCACCGCTCCAGACGAGACAGACCATTCGCGCGGCCCTCACTAACCCGTAAAATCCCTCCGCAACGAATGATCGGCGAATTATTTTCAGGTCGTGGTTTACGAAGATTTTAAGTAAGCCGCCAACGAAGTTGGTCGGCTTTTTTATTGAGTCGTCCTGTAAATAAATAAAGAGGCTGGTTGGTTTCCCTCAGCCCGGGCAGCAACGATATAAAGATTAAGTGATGAGACCAGTAAAGAAGTGCGGGCACCACTACGCGTTTGTATATTGGCAACCTGAATGAAAGCGTTTGAATTCTGTTCCTGGAAAATATTAATATATCCCTGACCTCCACTTTCGTAGATCTTTTTTGTTTGTGCATCATAATATACATCATCGCTATCACCGGACATTGGAATTTTATAAATTTCTCTACCTGTCTTTCTTTCAAGAACAGATAGTTCCGGTGGATGTCTGTATCCTATAAAAACCCGGCCTTGTACTTCGTCAACGGCCATTGGAAAATTCGCTCCTGCGTTCGTTTTCCATTTCGTAATAACTTTTAATTGCTTTAAGTCAATGACCGCGATAATTTTTGCATCGGGTACATTTACATACATCTGGTTTGCTATTTTATCCAGTTGAAAAGATTCAGGATGCCCCGGCAAAGAAATTTCAACTGTCTTTGTATGTGTATCCGCATTTATCACGGCGATACCACCATTCCCATATCCCACATAGATTTTCCGTTCAACGGAATCATACCGGACATCGTCGGCATCAGAGCCCAGGTTAATACTGCCTGTCTGTTCAAAAGTTTGTGCATTATAAAAATAGCAGTTGCCGTTTCCGCCATTGGCTACAAAAATTTCATTGTGCTCGGGAATATATCCGATCCCCTGCGGCTCATCCAGCCCCGTGATACTGTGTAAGGTCTTTCCACTTCGCAGATCGATGACCTCAAGTGAATTGTTTCCCAATGCCGCCACAAATAATTTTCTACCTTTTATATCCACGTCCATATGATCGATGCGCCCATTTACTTTTTCCAGGGGAATCTCTTTTTCCTTTTGCAAAAGATTTGTACCAAAGTTGGATTGACCTTTGCAACTCCAAAAGCAATTACACAAGAGGACCGGAATCAGAATAATACAATATTTCATATTTGTGCCTTCGTTCATTTCACCGCAATTTTTACTCCAGTTTTTATTTCCTCATTTCTTTTTAATACGATCTTGTCACCAGCGTTAATATCGCCGAAAACTTCCTGTTTGTCTCCCATTTTAAACACGGGCCTCACATCAATCCACTGCGTTACATGGTCAACCACTTTGAGGACAAATTTTCTTACCAGTGTCGTTACGACTGCCAACACTGAAAAATAAATTACAAAATCTTCTAGATGGATTAGTAATTTTAGATAAGGAATGATGGCGTCTGGCTATGGAAAAAATCCAGTGGAAAAATTAGACCGTCAATTTTGTGGCCATCGGGCTGGAATATACCTCGCGCCAAACTGGAGGCGAAGATTTAGGAGGTTAGCGATTACAATGATATACAGTTGCTATGCAGTACCGTCAATATGCTCCTGCCGACCCACTCAGAAACCTGGTGCGATACTATTGGAGTTTTGACGGACGACAACTCTCCATTTCACAGTTAAGCATTCAGGGTTTTGCCGACCGCTACCCGCGATTGATCTTTCAGGACATCGATTGCTTTGAGCCGATCATAAATGAAACAGGCGAAGAAATGCCGCTTTGTTACCTGAAAGGTGTACGTACGCAACAGAGCAAGGCATTTATGCATGGTGCCTTTTCACACTTCGGAGTAAGCTTTTATCCGCACGGCCTTACCACTTTTTTCGGAAGGGCTGCCGATGAACTAACGAATCAGACGCCCGACATCAATATGATTTACAGGTGTAATCTTGCTGAGCGACTGAGAAACAGAACGCACCTGGACCGTGTGGCAGTCTTAGACAGCTTCCTGCTCGGGAAAATAACGAAAGTATCTCTGGATTTTACGGTTCAAAGCCTCATTCACAAAAAGGAAGGAGTTGGTGATAAGGAGATGCTCGCATCCTCGCTCAGGATATCAGAGCGGCAATTGCAGCGCAGATTTAAAAAACAGGTTGGTGTATCTTTAAAACGATATCAGCGCATTTCTCGATTCGAGCTGGCGCTTAAACAGCTCACTACAGTCGACTATAGCGAACTGACTTCCGTTGCCTTCGAACTCGGCTACACAGACCAATCGCATTTCATTAAAGAGTTTCAGGAATTTGCCGGCATGTCACCTTACCGTTTTGTGCGCAACAAAAGTGTAGGCGGAGAAAGCTCATCCTTTGTATACATATCGATTGAGTAGCTGTCGTTTTTTTACAATTCTGATCAATCAGGTTCCATTAGATTGCATTAAACATACTGCATCATGGATAGAATCATCACATCCACTCTCATTCTGCGCATTGCTCTGGCTGCCGTGTTTTTTATGCATGGTATCCCCAGCATTTTTACAAGTGCCGTAAATAACTTAGGTAACCTGTTGAACAAAGTGGGGTTTGCTCCCATTGGGTTGATGTTGGCCTGGGCGATCAAGCTATCGCATGTGGCATGTGCGGTATTGCTTATTTTAAATCGTTACATACGGGCCGTTGCCCTTGTCACCATTCCGATTTTGGTGGCAGGCATTATTATGATTCATGCTGCTGATGGGTGGTATGTGGTAGGCGCTGGCAGAAATGGCGTGGAGTTCAATGTAGTATTGATTAGCGTCCTGGTATATCTGGCAATCATCAACAAAAAGGGCGTGATTGCCTGAGTGAATTTTCTTTATAAGAATTTTCCCTTCAGGCGTTAAATTTCTATTATTTCAGTTTTTAAGGGCTAAATCATTTATGACAGAGATGTCCTAACCGACACGCAAACAAAGCGCATGCGAACTGCATAACTGTTTTAAAATCAATATAAAGATATCATCCCAAGAAAATATGCTGCATTCGATGTCCGGAAGCAGCTTTTATCATTGTCTTATAAATAAAAAATCATGAAAATGATTAATCTATTTGGCAAAATTCTTTTCATATGTATTGTCATGTGTTCCCAGGCAACTTATGCGCAGGATCCTTCAGGCCAGGCAGCGGCGCTCCAAAATGTACCATCAGGGAAAGTCGTTATGGCTTGGTATAGCGCTTGGGTGAACAAGGATTGGAATTCGTTGACGCAAACTGTCGCTGACGGGTTTACCTTTTCCAGCCCCCTCGATGATCATATCAGTTTAAGCGCGGTAAAAGAAAGGTGCTGGCCAAACGCTGCCCTGATCAAAAAATTTGATGTGGTTAGTTT
>DASXKM010000216.1:0-6847 GCA_036496825.1 Puia sp.
GACTTCATTTCTTTTCCATCTGTCCTTTTTCGCATATTGGCAATTACGCTGTCCATCCGTATCCATTTCGTCAGCCCGGCAAGATCTGCAGCCAGTTTCCGGATACTGATCACGGTAATGTTTTTATTCCGTTCATCAAAAATCACTGCATTGCCTTCCCGGGTGAGAACGATAAATAAGTTTCCCTTCATATGGTCATTACCGCTGACTTCCATGCCAGCATAATCGCCTGACTTTGTATAAAAAAAATGAATGACGGAACTATCCTGTGATTTCTTAACATGCTGCACTGTTTGTGTTACCGCATAATCAAACCGGAAACTGTCGGGCAGCTTATAAACAGAAGGAGCCTGAGCCAATGAGGGATTTACATAAATCAGCCCAATACATAACATCAAAACAAAAAACCGTCTTATTATCATACATACAATTTACGATGAAATAATAATTTATATACCAGCTGCCAAAAACGGACCATCGCCGGTTGCTTCATCGGGGGATTTTGTGTTGAATAAAATTCCCATAGTCGGAGGAGGAATTGTTTTCATTTCTTTTATTTTTGAATGTTATGATTAAGTAACTTATCAGTAACCCAATCATATGCGTAACTTTTGAGACCCCAGTCATATCTTAAAATAATTCGTGAACCGGATAAGGGTCATTCTTAGGGATGGATAAAGTGTCCCGGATCATCATTAGCTTTGTTGCACGTAATATGAGCAGAAAATCAATATTTATTACCGGCGCCACCGAAGGGATTGGAAAACTGGTGGCCACTGACCTGGCTAACCGGTTTAAGGATGCCGGTATATTGATCCACGGCCGAAACAAGGAAAAACTGGAGAACACGGCCAGACAGATACAGCATCAAACCGGCAATGAAAATATCCGGATCTATCTCGCTGATTTTTCCTCACTGCATGAAGTGCGGAAATTGTCGGACGACATCCTCGCGGATTATGATTCCCTGGACATATTAATCAATAACGCCGGCGCAGGATTCGCAGCTCCCCGCCTTGGAAAAGATGGAACCGAAACGCGCTTTACAGTAAATTACCTGGCACCCTTCCTGCTCACTCATCTTCTGCTTCCGGCCATCAAAAAATCAGGTTCACCGCGGATTGTGAATCTGGCTTCGGCCGGACAATCGCCCATTCATTTTGATGACATCATGATGGATAAAGATTTCGACGGAGTTGTTGCTTATACGCGGAGTAAACTGGCCATTATCATGTTTACTTTTGATCTGGCCGAAAAATTAAAAACCGTTACGGCAAATTGCCTGCACCCCGGAACCTATCTGGATACAGGCATGGTTCGCGAAGCAGGCATTCATCCACTGGGAACCGCCCAGAGCGGCGCAGACGCCGTTGAATATCTTGCCATCTCTCCTGAATTGAAAAATATCAGCGGGAAATATTTTAACGTAAAGAATGAAACCCGCGCCAATGCCCAGGCTTACGATTTAAATGCCAGAAGAAAATTACACGAGATCGGTTTGCGGCTGACAGGACTATAGCCTGCCTGTTTTTGCCGGACCATGGCACAATATTTACACCATTGCGGGTAAAATATATTGTGAGGGTAATATTATTTTTACTCATCATTATTTTTTCGACGCGGGCAAACGGGCAGGATAGTACTTATCATTTTGTAACATCCGATGGTGTTTCCCTCTACCTGCGTACTGCCGGCAATGGTTTTCCCTGTTTATTTATTCACGGTGGTCCCGGCAATACAAGCCACTATTTCGAACCATTGCCTGCTGCAAAAATGCTGGAGCGAAAGGTTCGAATGATATACTACGATCAGCGCGGAGGTGGCCGGTCGGCATCTGCAAAGGATAGTAACTACAGCATAAAAAGAATGGAACTGGATATTGAAGAAATCAGGAATTTCTTAAAAATTAAAAAGTGGTCTATCATCGGCCACTCTTTCGGCGGTCTGATTATGACAGCCTATGCCAAAGACTATCCTGAAAATATTCAGTCGCTGGTATTCCTGCACTGCTCGCTCAACTTAAATTCTGTGCTGCATAGCCATATCGAACAGGGTGTTCGTCTTTTAAAAGAAGCAGGTATCAGTTATCAACCAGACAAAACGCTCCCTCTTTTTAATCAGATGATGAATGTGCACGCAGAAATGGCGAAACAGGGGATTGAATACAAGATCATGTTCCGTTCTGCTCAGGGAAAAAAGCTGGAAGATTCACTGATTGGATCCGCCACTCCTCATTTTAACCAGGATTTTCAACGTTTCGTCTGGAAAATGAGTGATTATCAAATAGATTATGCCATTTACACAAAAGATATTCTTTGCCCTGTTCTGATTATCACCGGAAAGAAAGATTATGCTGTCGGACCGGACACTTATAAGACATGGCATTTTAAGAACAGCCGCGTTGTCTTTTATGATTATGCCCATGTCTCGTTTCAGGAAGCGCCAGTATGGTTTGCTGATCAGGTGCTGTCATTTCTGAAGTCAGTCAACGACAAATCAGTGGTCGCTATTGAACTGCATTGACTTTTAAGTAAGGGTTATTTTTTTATAATTGTTCCCAAACCTGCTGAGCGAAATTTTCGAGCGACGGATCCCGTGCTCCCATCAGCAGCAACACGCAATTTTCTGTCAAATGCCCGCGAACAGTTTCAGGAAATTTATTCCGGTCTTCAACAAAAAAAGCCTGTCTGCCCATCGCCCTGAGGTCGCTGATCAGATCACCGGCGGAAATATCTTTTACTGTTGTACCACCTGCATAAAATATTTCGCTCATCCAAATTTCATCGCCGGGTCGCAGCACCCTTCCGATTTCTGTTACAAAATCATTCCGCAGGAAACGGGTAGGTCCGTATCCGTGCGGCTGGAACCAGGCAATGACCTTCGGCGCTATTTCCTGGCAGGCTTCAATCGATACTGCGCATTTTATGGGGTTATGGGCATAATCATCAATCAGCAGAACACCGTGTTTTTTTCCCAGCACCTGGTGGCGCCTGTAAATTCCTTCATACGATTTTAACGCGGCCGCGCAAACAGACAGATCCACGCCCAACTGATTGGCAACCGCAGAGGCAGCCAGCGCATTCTCCATATTATGTTTACCCACCGTATTCAGGGTAAATTCAACTCCGTTGATTTGAAATTGTATAGACAATCCCTGCTGTGTGAATCCTGTTGCCTGGTAACCTGCCGGGAATTTCGGGTCGGTGGAAAAATCGATGGAAGTGTTTTGCGAAAATTGTCTGGCAGCTGCCTGCGCGCGGTTGACGACAAAATGCTGACGGGTATGATTCCTGAATTCGCTGAAAATTTCCATCAATGCATCCATTTCCTTATGATCCTTATCGACATTTAATAATATCCCGAGTTCCGGTTTATAAAGAACGATTGAACCATCACTTTCATCTGCTTCGATCACCAGCCATTCTCCTTTGCCGGCCTTGGCATTTCCGATGCGTCCTTCTTTCATAATACTTACCAGTCCCGCACCACTGATAATGCTGGGATTCAGTCCTGCGTATTGAAGTATATCGAAAAGCATGGCACAGGTCGTGCTTTTGCCACTGGTTCCTCCGATAGCAATAGTCTTTTTACTCTCCGCAATGAGCGCGAGTAATTCTGAACGTTTGATAACAGGAATATTCAGGCCCGCTGCTTTTTGCACTTCGGGAACAGTGTCTTCCACGGCTGTTGAAACAACCACCAGATCCGTTGCTTTACTGATGCCTTCACCGTCCTGGAGAAAACACTGTATTCCGAGGGCTTCTAATTTTTCGCGTGTGTCATTGTAAACTCCGGGCTGGAAATACCGGTCAGAGCCAGACACCTGTTTACCCGATCCGGCAAGATATTGTGCAATGGCACTCATTCCCGTTCCCGCAATCCCGATAAAAAAAACATTATTGAAATCATCAAGGCCAGAGATCATGATCCATTATTTATTGCAAATAAACAGATTTATCCATCAGATCCGGCATATCGTATTTACCGATATCGGAACCCAACAGAAGTTTGAAATAAATTTATTGATTGATTTTGGCATAGGCCCGGACGGGAAATGTGCCGGCTCCTTTAAACTTCGGCGGAACGGCGTTGAACCTGTAACCAAGAGCAGGCAATTCTCCGAGATTGCATAAGTGTTCAACAATCAGGATACCGGCGCCCAGTAAAGTAGTATGAACGGGCCTTATCCGCTTCCGGGTGTCATCAATATTATGGCTGTCAATCCCCACCAGTTTAACCTGGGAATCTTTTAAGTATTCTGCGGCTTCTGCGGTCAGATACGGATGTTCTTCAAAATATTCTTTCGTATTCCAATGTCTCGCCCAGTCGGTAAAAATGAGAACGGCTTTATTTCTGATTTCCTTACCGGCAAACCATTCGGGCCCGACGGCCATCACCTGTCTCGCGTCGATCGTTATACCTTCCAGATCTGCAAATTGCTCAAGTCCGATTTCAGACAGATCCCTGCCATGTTCAAAGCGATGAAAAGGGCAGTCAATATAGGTGCCTGTATTCGTTACCATTTCAATTTTCCCTATCTGGAATGTGGTACCCTCATCATAGTTTGCCTTTGATTGTTCACGGCTGATGAAGTCACAAATCAAAGGGGCTGGCAGTCCTTTATAAGTTATCAGGCCGTCAAATATTGTGTGACTGAGATCGATGAACGGATATCCGGTGTTTACCATCTTTCCACTACCAGTTTCTGTGTGCCCACCACTTTGTTATTTTCATTCAATATACTCACATAATAAAATCCCTGTGCGGCTGAACCCGGAATATGAACCAGTTGGGTTTGTGTATTTCCGATCACCGTTACTTTTTGTTTCAACACAGTATTCCCCAAAACACTGGCCAGTTGAATCGTATAAACTCCAGACTTCATTCCATTGAACTGTATACTGAATTCATCATCCATCACCGGATTGGGAAAAACCGTGAAAAGACTTATTTTTTCAGGCGCCTTTGTTATAAACAGATTTGCATTGGCTGCCGTTTTTGAATGCAACACATTACTGTTGGCCAGGTCTGCACTACCAAATGCCTCACGTTTGGCAGAAGGAACTGAAGCGGTCCATGTTTCAGGATCTACCAAAAAATAACCGTCTGCATAAAGCGAACTGCTTATCAGAATTTTACCATCATCACTTACGGCTACACCGCTCGTTGTGAATTTTGCCGGCAGGGATGAAATGGTTGCCAGATAATTTGTCTTTCTGGTCGCTATATCCACTTTATATACCCGGTTACTACCGGTAATCAGAATCAGGCTGCCGGCATCGTCGGCGATCAGATCGCCACCGGAGTTTGCACATGGATTATTACGAATGGACATATCCTTATTGAGCGGATCATCCTGCAATTCTCCAAGGTCAGTAAGAACAGGTGCTCCGTTTGTTGAGAAACGAATCAGGTGATTTCCGTCGTTTGTGATGGTATATCCAAAATCATCCGGTGCGATAACCATTCTGTTGATCGGGCCTGCAGTCTTAAAATCGTATTTACCTGCTTTACTAAAGTACTGATCAGAAAATGCAACTACATCCATGGTCGACAAATCTATATAACGCAACTGGTCAATACTCATGGGTGCATAATAAAGGCGATTCGCCTTGGCGTCGTAGGCGATGGCCGCGACACTGCTGCTCAGAACTGGTTGCGGACTGAAACTGGCAAGTGTGCCATTGGAAGAATTGGTAACTGTTTTGGTTGCGTACTCTTTATAAGCGGCAAAATCGAAAAGATCCTGATCTTTTTCCTGCACATTTAATAATACACTGCTGAATTCGCCGGTATGGGTATCGAGTTTTCGCAAAGCAACCCAATCGGTGCCCCCTTTATTCACAGCCGTGACGGCATAGGCAAAATGATCATTCTGGCTTCGGGCGGAATTAAAAAGAAGGGGCATCGTCATCAATGCCATCCTCCAAAAAAAGATCTTTCTCATAACAGTTTGATTTACGAAAGGTAACAAATAAATATGTTACAATCAACTGATTTACAAGGGATGTAATGGAATTTAGATACTATCTGAAGCAGATCGCCTGTTCTTGAAGGAATATTGGGCCCCGGTCAGGGCAGCGATCTCAAAATAATACGTTTTGAACCCGGAAACTGAAATTTTCCCTGATCAAATTTAGTGTTTTGTTTCACATTATCAAAAAGAAACTCCGCGCCCGACCGGCTATTTATCCGACCGGTTTTTGAATCCTTTATTTCGGGCGCCTGCCCGCTTCTTCAGGGAATATAGGCGATACAATCCATTTCTACCAGTGAGTTTCCGGGTACACCACCTTTCGCCACGGCGACTGTTGTACGTACAGGCGGTTTGTCTCCAAAGCGACCCCGGTAAACTGAATTCATTCCATCATAATCGGCAATGTCATTCAGAAATACGCTGACCTTCAAAACATTTTTCATGGAAGATCCTGCTTTGACAAGCTCTTTTTCGAGTTCCTGTAAAACCGTTTCCGTATGTGCCTTGATATCTCCTGCATAGTGTGCCCCTTTACCCGCAATGAATAACAGGTTACCAAATTTTGTGGAACCCGAGAACAGAGGCACTTCCTGGTCCATAACAACGCCTGAAACAACTTTCTTTTCATCAGAAATGGATTCAGGATAAGCCATGGAACGAAGTCCCACAAATCCCAGGACAGATAATCCGATTTTTTTTAACATTGATCTTCTTTCCGTTTTCATGTTGAAATTATTTTTTTATGATGAATTATTTTCGACGGATGCGGGAGTGGGTCAGGTCGACAATGGCGGTCCGGCCGGAACAAAAATCGGATGATGTTCTTCTTTGTATAAATATCTGCTCGCCGAGAATCTGACTGTTCCATAT
>DASXKM010000217.1:0-10086 GCA_036496825.1 Puia sp.
TATAGAGTACAATGACGCGCCCGGTTTGTTTTATGCAATGACCACACTAAAACAGATCCTCGGACAATCCGGTCACCAGATACCCTGCGTCGAGATAAAAGATAAGCCGGACATGCCTGTCAGGGGTGCCTTATTGGACATCAGCCGGGGAAAAATACCAACCCTTCAGACGCTCTATGGCATGGTTGATTTTCTTTCCGACCTAAAGTATAATCAATTGCAGTTGTACATTGAAGGATTCTCCTTCGCATACCCCTCATTTAAAAATCTTTGGGAAAAAACAGAAACTCCTTTGACACCGCAGGAAATCCGCGATCTGGATCTGTATTGCAAAGACCGTCAGATAGAACTGGTTCCCAATCAGAATTCTCTTGGCCACATGAATGCCTGGCTGGCCACAGACGAATACAAAGATTTAGCCGAGTGTCCGGAGGGATATAAATTACTGGGACTGATCAATATGAAATCCACCATCGCTCCCAGCAATCCGAAAAGCATTGAACTGATAAAAAAAATGAGTGGGGATCTGCTACCCAACTTTAGCTCACATCAATTCAATGTAAATCTGGATGAGCCTTTTGAATTGGGAATGTGCAAAGAACACCCTGTTACAGATCCGAAAGAAGTCGCCCAAATTTATCTTAATTATGCAAAGCAGCTCAATGACTATGTAAACAGTCAGAGCAAAACGATGATGATGTGGGGCGATGTCATGACCAACAACCCCGGAATCATTCCGGAAATACCCAAGAATATTACGCTCCTGGAATGGGGTTATGAATCCGTCTATCCATTTGACAAATACTGCGCAAGAAATCAGAAAGCCGGGATAAAATACATGGTTTGTCCCGGCACCAGTTCCTGGTCCAGCTTTACGGGTCGCACGGACAACATGAAAGCCAATGTTGAAAACGCAGTGGGCAATGGCATAAAATATGGTGCCACCGGAATGCTGATGACTGACTGGGGGGATTCTCCGCATCTGCAATACCTGACTGTTAGCTACGCCGGGTTTGCTTATGCAGCGGCACTGAGCTGGAATTTTGAGAGTAAAGAACAAGTGCCGCTCGGTGATTATTTAAGCAAAGTGGTTTTTAAAGACATCACGGGGAGGATGGGCAACCTCGTCCTGGAAGCGGGCCGTTACAACCAGTTTGAAGAATATCCGATGATCTCTTTCACAACCACATCGATGGCCTATATGTTCGGCATGATGGATAATACCATGCAACAGGCTGTCTTCAATAAGATGAGTAGCGGCATCAGCGGTCTTATTCCGGATGAAGGTTACAGAACATTCTTTACAAATGGATTTAATCATCCCAAAGTTTATAATGCTCCCGCTATTTTATCTTTTACAGATACGCTTGAACAAATCCTCGACCGTATACACCTGGAACTGCCGGACAGCACACTCATTCCTGATGAATACAAAAACGGTCTCCGGATGGTCCGGCTTGGCGCGCTGACAAAGCAGTACAATCTGTATCATCTTCAACAATCCGATTCTGCAAATAAAATGCAACTGTCTGAAATGAAATCTCTTTGTCAGATGATCCTGAGTGAACATCAGCGTTTATGGATGATCCGAAATAAGAAAAGCGGTTTGGAACAGAGCATGGATAATATTCGCAAACTTCAGGAACAGATCAACCAGCAACTCGCACTGCAGGATAAAAATTTTATCGCACGCTGGATCTACAGGACGGGCGAAAAACTAATGGCCGCGGCAGCAGTTTTATACCTGCGGTCATAATCCGGATTTGTGACAAATATTTTTTTTATAAGTCATTGAAAACTGGAAATTTTCTTAATAATCAGGACCTATCTTTCAGATTGCATTTATTGACCTAAGTCTCTCTTCTAATTGAACAGCACTTTTATAGTGTATCGCATATAGTCCAATTTCTCCTGCCGCCTTGATATTGGTTAAATTGTCGTCGATGAAAACAGAATGCGATGCATTCAGATGATATCTATTGATCAGGACATGAAAAATTTCCTTATCGGGTTTAATTATTTTTTCTTCGCCGGAAACGACTATTCCATCAAATTCCTTAAAAAAGGCAAAGCGCCTGTATGCGATTGGAATTGTTTCAGCAGACCAGTTTGTCAAGCCGTATATTTTGTACTTTGCTTTTAATTTATGTAGTAACGCTACTGTTTCAGGAATATCCGACTTCAGCATTTTTTCCCACTGGTCGTAGAATAGCTGTATCAATAAATGATATTCGGGAAATCGCTCCTGCAATAAAGCCGTTCCTTCAGATAAGGCCCTGCCCCTGTCCTGTTCCAAATTCCATTCGTCAGTACAAACGGTTTTAAGAAAGAGTTCCATTTCAGTATATTCTTCAAAATGGTCTTTGTAGAGATACCTTGGATTCCAGTCAACCAGCACACCACCAAAATCAAATATGATGTTTTCAATTTTTCGTATAGTCATCAGGCTGAAATTTCCAAATAGTTGCCTTCGGGGTCCAGGACAACACTTTCATAGTAGCCGTCCCCGGTTGTCCTTGGTTCACTAAAAATAATATAAGTCTCTTTTCTTAGCAGTTCAGTCAGTTCATTTACTTTTTCTTTGCCACCAACAGAAATCGTAAAATGTGCAATTCCTTTTGTGAAGCCTCTTTGTCCGGGCATACCGGTAATATTGGGCTTGTGCATGAGCTCCAAACGGGTTTTGTCCTCCCCGAAATAAATAAAATAAGCTGTGTATCGATTCTTTTCATTCGTGTATTTATCTCCGGCCGTTGTATCAAAATATTTTAAGTAAAAAGACTTCATTAATTCGAGATTGTCGACCCAAAGGGCAAGATGTTCTATTTTCATTTTATTAAAATATGTATATAATTAATTTAATGATTAGGCATGGTCTTCTGTTTCCACCAATTCAGAGGTTTTCAATTGGAGGGTGGCCGTCATAGCGGCGGCAAGGAACAGTTGCATGCGCGGCTCAAGGTTATTTTTTATCCAAACTAAATTTTTACATAGCGCCATTGTACCGGGACCACGATATTGAACTGCGCCAAGGGATTCCTTATTCTCTATCAATTCATATCCGACTGCGTCCAGAGAAAAAGGACCACTCTTTTTATTGGAACTGCTAACCGGAACAACAAAAATCCTCCTGGTTCCATTCGTCAGAAAGGCTTCATAACGCTCTTTTTTATCACGAACCAGGGCGATGTTCATCAGCAGGCTCCAAATTTCAGTCGTGTCGTTATTGATATTAATAAAAGCTGAGAAATTCTTCGACTCACTCAGCAATGCATCTTCTCCCAAATAGAAATTCAGAGGTAATTCAAATGAACGCAGTTCCTGTATTAAAATATGATTCGCCGCATTTACCCTCGCTGAATCATTTATTTTATTAGTCAGAACAAAGGAAAATTTATCGGTGGATTTACTTTCGGTTCTTAATGTGAACAGATTACTGGTGTTATGGCCGGTTGTCCATCCCCTATTACCAGAAACGAAGGCATATTCACCAAAGCTCATTTTCCAAATCTTGAAAGGCCCTTTGGATCCCATTTTTACCTTCAACATTTCCGCATGGGTGATCTGACTGTCGCTGATCATAATATACTTCTGCGCTCTGGTGAACCCGGCTGACATGTGTGATATGCCAATTGTACAGATGATCCTGATGACAAATTTGGTCATACCATGATTTCAAATCAAGTTAGTTCTTTTTATGAAAACCGAAAAGATGCCAGCTGGCATCCGGCAGTCTTGCCCCCTACTTACTTTTTTGCAAAAGTTCAAAGCATTGATGCGCAATTTCAAGCTCTTCATTGGTGGGAATAACTAAAATCTTCACCGGGGAATCATCTCTGTTAATTTCTCTGACGGCTGTTGAAAGCGTTTTATTTTTTTCTTCATCCGGATGAATTCCCAGGAATTGCATCCCGTTACAAATCCGCTGCCTGGTATTCACGTCATTTTCTCCTACGCCCGCTGTGAATACAATCGCATCCAGGCCGTTCAGCACAGCCGCATAAGCGCCGATATATTTTTTTATTCTGTAAGCATAGATTTCGAGAGCCAGTTCTGAATCCCTGTTTCCTGCCTGAATGGATTTAGCAATATCACGCATATCACTAAAACCGGAAAGTCCAAGCATGCCACTTTGCCTGTTAAGCATGGTGTTCACCTGTTCCGGATCATAACCCAGTTGACTGATCAAATGGAAAATAACGGAAGGATCAATATCCCCCGAACGGGTACCCATCACCAATCCGCTCAAAGGGCTAAAGCCCATACTGGTATCCACTGATTTCCCATTTTTTACGGCAGCCATACTGCACCCGTTTCCAAGATGTATAGTGATCAGTTTCGCCTCCGGCCTGTTTAAATATTCAATAGCTCTCCCGGTTACATATTTATGACTGGTGCCATGAAAACCGTAAACTCTTATATGGTGATCTGTATAAAATGATTTTGGAATAGCATAGGTAAACGCCGTTGGCGTGAGTGTCTGGTGGAAAGCCGTATCGAATACTGCCACCTGTTTTGCCCTGGTGAAAATTCTTTCGGCCACTTCGATACCCAAATAATTTGCGGGGTTGTGTAATGGTGCCAGGGGAAAAAGTTTTTTAATTTTTTCCTTTACTTTTTTAGTGATGATCGCGGTAGCTGCAAAACTTTCACCGCCATGTACCACCCGGTGACCGACCACTTCTATTTCACCGGGTTTTTTTATGACGCCCGTTTCAGCATCCGTTAATAATAACGCCACTTCCTTTAGACCCTCTTCGTGACCGGACAGATCAATTGTTTTTTTGATTATTTTTTCGCCCCGGTCCAAAAATATTTTATGCGTGATGGTCGAATTTTCCTGCCCTATTCTTTCTACCAGTCCACTGCAAACCGGTTTTTCCAGCGGCATTTTAAAAAGCTGGTATTTTATGGAACTACTGCCTGAGTTTACAACAAAGATGTTCATTTTAATTCTGCTGACTTTGAATGGCAGTAATAATAACGGTATTAAAAATATCATCTACCGTGCAGCCGCGGCTTAGATCATTTACCGGTTTATTTAATCCCTGCAACATAGGACCGATCGCCAGCGCACCTGTTTCACGCTGCACGGCTTTGTAGGTGTTGTTGCCCGTATTCAGATCCGGAAAAATCAATACTGTTGCCTTGCCCGCAACTTCAGAATCAGGCATTTTCTGCTGGCCGACCACCAGATCAACAGCCGCATCGTACTGGATGGGCCCTTCCACTTTCAGATCCGGTTGCTTTTTTTTCACAATCTCTGTTGCCCTGCGCACTTTATCAACTTCTTCGCCTTCGCCTGAAGTGCCGGAGGAATAAGAAAGCATGGCAACTTTCGGTTCAATGCCGAATCGCCGGCTGCTTTCCGCAGACGAGATTGCAATCTCTGCAAGTTGTTCAGCGGTTGGATTGGGATTCACAGCGCAATCTCCGAAAACACAAACACGATCCGGCAGACACATAAAAAAGACCGATGAAACAATAGAAATACCAGGCTTTGTTTTTACAAACTGAAGTGCCGGTCTGATGGTATGTTGCGTTGTGTGTATTGCGCCGGATACCATTCCGTCAGCATGCCCTTTATACACCATCATCGTTCCGAAATAGGAAACATCCGTCATGGTATCTCTCGCCATAGCAAGCTCAACATTTTTATGCTTTCTCAATTCATAGAACGTTTGTACATAATCTTCGAACCAGGCCGATTTGACGGGATCTACTATCTGCAGGCTGTTTAAATTAAGTTTTAAGCCCAGGCGTTTTATCGACGCTGCTATTTCTACAGGATCACCAAGCAAAGTAAGCTTAACGATCTTTTGATCGATCAGCCGCGAAGCAGCTTTTAATATCCTGTCGTCATTCCCCTCGGGGAGCACAATATGTTTGATCTCACTCTTTGCCCATTTCGTCAACTGGTATTGAAACATATGCGGCGTAATTCCTTCCGGTTTAAATGTTATCAACTTTTCATCCAACGCCTTCACATCCACATATTTTTCAAAAACATCAATGGCGAGTTTAATTTTTATTTTGTTACCAGGTGTCATTCTGGATTGAATGGCGCCAATTTTTGCTGTTGTAGCGAATGTGCCTGTCTTTACTGAAATGATGGGCATCATCGATGGCGACCCCTGGATCAGACGCATGATCGGTTCTTCGGGTTCAAGACCCCCGGAAAGCACGATGCCTGAAATCTTTGGATAACCGGTAGACAAATTTGCCTGCAGTGCGCTGACAATAATATCTCCCCGGTCACCCGGGGTAACAATCAGAACATTTTCTTTTAAATGTTTCAAAAAGTTGGGAACCTGCATGGCACCCGTAATAAAATGATCAGCCTGGTTGGTTAGCTGATCTTCCCCAAAAAGCAGTTTTCCACCCAGCTGTTCGTTTATCTCCTGCATCGTCGGGCTGTTCAAACTCTTTTCAAATGGGATGATTGCTATAACCACGTCATTGGGCAATTGTAAAGCCAGGAGTTTTTTCACTTCATCTGTTTGTTCAACATTTACCCGGTTAACGACAATCGCCAGTACCTGTACTTCACTTGCCTGATAATTATTATAGACAGTGAGGGCAGTGGCGACTGAGTGAGCCGTGGTTTTATTTTCACCGGAGATTACAATGATTGCCGGAGCGGACAGATTTTTCGCTATGGAAATATTTGCCTGAAATTCAAAGGCAGTTCCCTCGCCCACAAAATCACTCCCTTCAACGACGGTAAAATCATGGGCTTCTTCAAGTCTTTTATATTTACTGATAATGATATCAATCATTTCTCCCTCCGCTTTATTTTGCATCATTTGCAATGCCTGGGAGCGTGTAAAGGCAAACCCGTCTTCATAACTGGCAGAAAGACCAAAATATTCCGTAACGGCAGCGATATCATCTTCTTTTTTTACTCCGGGACCACTATTGATGATGGGTTTGAAGTACCCGAGTTTTTTGGTTTTTCCCAACAACATGTTTACTAAGCCGAGCACTACGAAGGATTTACCGCAATAAGGTTCAGATGCGGCTATAAAAACATTTTTCGACATGATGCAATTTGGCGAAATATTTCGGATTACGCGAAATGAAATGATTACCGGAAAGCCCCATTCTTAACGTGGTTTGGTAAGCAGACCAATCATCAGGCAGGTTGGCAAATACAATATAAAAGTATTCAAGTTGCCCTGATCGAAAATAAATGGTAATAATAAAGTTCGTCTGTATGACTGCGAACCAAAGATTATTGCTTGAGAAATTTTGTGGTATAAAAATTCTTTCCCTGTGTAGCTTTTATGAAATATTCGCCTCTGTTCAGTTTTGAAACATCGATGGTGAATACTTCACTTTCGTTGACCAATGTTTTAACCATCTGGCCGGAAGTATTATAAATAGAAACCTGTGCAAGACCCTGTGCCGGCAAACTGACATTCATTGAACTATAAACCAGCGTGGGTGTGATGGAGACTGTTCCTGTTTGACTGGAAGTAATAAACAGAATTTTACTATAAACATATTTCCCGTCTCTGTCAATAACCTTCAGACGATAATACCGGTCTCCGTTCTTTTTGGTGAGATCAGTGAATGAATAAGAATAACCACCGCCATCGGATGCCATGGAAGAAATCATATTCAGGGTGTGCCAGTCAGAGTTCCCGTTACTGCCCGATTCGATTTCAAAAGAATTTATATTCTCTTCATTTTCTGTTCTCCAGTGAAGAACGACTTCCTGATTTTGCTGTGAACTGTAAAAAGAAACCAAAATCAGCGGTAATATACCACTACCTGATCCGCTGTTACCAAAATAGAACGGACCGGTTGTAGAAAAAGAGCCCGAATATGAAGCCGAAGGAAAAACCAGTTTGGCACCGCCGTTACCACCGGTGATACTACCTCCCAAATAAACATCCACCACAGAAGTCGCAGACAAATTTATTTTTGAACCATTCGTGAACTGCAGTGTCCCGAAAATATCGAGGTTACCAATATTAGCCAGGTTGTTGGCATTCACTGTAACTATCATTCCAGCGCCGATCGTTGCATTATCGCCTGCTCCCGGAACATGTCCACAACTCCAGGTGCCTGGTGTTTCCCAGTCTCCGGTTCCGTTGGCAGCGCAGGAGCCTGCTTTTGTATAAAGGCTAATCAGTAATAAGGCAAAACAAATAATCTTTTTCACGCGGTTAAATTTGTACACTTAAATTCATTTGATCTCTACCGAACATAGGGTTTGCAACTATTCTGCCATTTACTGTTTTGTACAAATCAGAAACCGGCAAATCAAAGTCGGCCGGCATAAGGGATTGATAATAAGGTAAAGAGATTAGCCGGAAGAATTATTTTAACCGGATATTTTTGAGGGTAGTTTTCCTGATTCAGAGAGAATGATCTATAATTGGGAATACTTGTCCAAATATCAGAATAGCAGCAGAACCTTCCCTGATCTCAGGATCTTAATATTTTCCGAAGGTGAAATTGAACAAAACCATCCATTGAGTCTAACCGCCTGGTATTTTCAGTGTAGCTCAAGGGTTTTATGATATATCCTGATATTCCAAGACCCTCGGCTTTTAGCCGGTCTTCTGATTCCCCGGACGTAGTCATGATAAAAACTTCAATTTTACTGAATTGATCAGAACTGCGTATTGCCTGCAAAAATTCAATTCCATTCATCTTTGGCATGTTGAGGTCAAGAAGGATGACATCCGGCATAATTGGCTTTACGGGATCATTCAGTAAGGCAAGTGCTTCCTTGCCGTTGTATGCAACATACAATATGTATTCAGCGTCTGTTTTCCTTAAATTTCGCTGCACACTGATCACATCCAACTCATCATCTTCTACCAACAGGATTATGCGTTTATCCATATCAGGTTCAGTTTAGTGGGGCCAGGTAAAAATAAATTCAGCTCCGTTTCCAACATTAGAATTGACCCGGATTGAACAGTTCAGTTCATCCAGTATTTTTTTAATGATAGCAAGGCCAATGCCCGTATTTTCCTTATCATCTTTTTCGCGTAACGTTTGAAACATTTCAAAAATCCGGGTATGGTATTCTTCTTCGATTCCAATACCCGTGTCTTTCACAGAGAATTCGTAATGACTGGTCAATTCACGGCATGTAATTAAAACGGATCCCTTCTCCGGCACGGAAAATTTCACCGCATTACTAATCAGATTGCTAAACACCTGTCGCAGTTTTAGCCGCTCGGTAAAAATGACCGGAAGCGGTTCTATCTGCACCAGAAAATTCCTTGGAACAATGTCATTTGTTATTTGACGCACAAGTTCAGTCACGTCCGTCATTTCAGAATCAGTCTTTTTAGTGACCCTTGCATAGTCGAGAAGACCGTTGATTAGGTCTTCCATTCTTTTGGTACGCTGTCCGATAATACCGAGGTATTCGCTTAGCTTAGGTGAAAGTTCTGTCTCCATATCTTCTTCAATCCATTTCGTAACATTGTTAATACCCCGCAAAGGGGCTTTCAAATCGTGAGATACGACATATGCAAATTTATCAAGTTCCGCATTACGGTTTTTTAATTCATTTATGTTCTTACGCAGACTGTCAGACATGATATTTAATGATGAAGATAAGTTCGTCAGTTCATCTTTCTTTTCGTCACTTACATGTGTAAAGTTCCCCTGCGAGATATCTTCTGCCAGCTTTGCCAGGGATTTTATTCGCTTGGATATAAGAGCGATTATATAGATTGTCGTTAAAACGCCGATGATAATCGTGAGACCAAAAAAAGTAAGTGAATAAATGTGTGTATTTCGTATAGATCTGGCTAAGTTATAACTGTGTATATTTCTGTTACTGTATTCAATCTTATCAAACGCCGAGAATTGTCGGGCAATCTCATCATTGATTTTTTTGCCAATTCGTTTTTTTAGCTGCCCTTCATATAATGCCTTCGACACTTTAGAAGTGTCTATCGAGCGCCAGACCTGAACAAGTCCCGCTGCAAATGCCATCCACTGACTTTGCAGAGACCTGATGGAGTCGAGAATCGCAGACTGCTCAGCATTGTGTCTGATCAGACTGTCCTGTTGCGCAAGTAACTGCGGTACGACTGAAAGACCCTTATCATA
>DASXKM010000218.1:0-2408 GCA_036496825.1 Puia sp.
AGTTTACAAATTCAGGCAGTATCAGTTTGCTTATAAAAACAGATCCGCAAACCAGCGGACGATTTGTTTTGTTTGAAGTGAAGGACAGCGGTATTGGTATTCCGTCGGATAAACTGGGATTGATTTTCGAAGCTTTCCAGCAGGCTGACGGTTCAACAAAAAGGAAATATGGCGGCACTGGTCTGGGTCTTTCTATCAGCCGGGAATTAAGCTATTTATTGAAAGGAGATCTGACGGTCAGCAGTAACGAAGGAGAGGGCAGCATTTTTACACTGCGCGTACCCGTTAGTAAACTGACTTCGCAGGAACAAAAGAGCATCTTATTGCCTTCTGTACCAGCGCCTTTGCCGACGGCTCCGAAAGAACAGGAGCGACCGGTGAATAAGCTGACATTATCTGAAATTCCGAAAGGAATACCCGATGACCGGGATGATATCCTGCCCGGCGATAAAGTTATTCTGATTGTTGAGGACGATACTCATTTTGCGACCGCTCTTTTGAACTATACCAGGAGTCAGCATTACAAGGCCATTGTGGCTGTGCGGGGCGATGAAGCCATTCACCTGGCGAAAGCAGCTAATCCGCTGGGCATCCTGCTCGATATACAGTTGCCGGTTAAAAACGGTTGGGAGGTGATGGAAGAATTAAAAAGAGATTCAGCAACACGTCATATACCGGTACATATTATGTCCTCTTTCGAAGCAAAAAAAGAGAGTCTTACGCGCGGAGCTGTTGATTTTATCAACAAGCCTGTGGCTCTCGACCAGATGTCGGAAGTTTTCCGTAGAATAGAATCGGTCGTTAACCGCGAAAAAAACAAGGTTCTGATAGTGGAGGAAAATCCGAAACATGCACAGGCACTCAGTTATTACCTGGGCAGTTTCCAGGTTCAGTCATCTATTGCCAAATCAATTTCCGAGAGTATGAGGGCCCTGCAGGATGAAGCGGTGAACTGTGTAATCCTTGACATGGGCATGCCGGAAATGCGCAACTATGACAAGCTGGAGCAGATCAAATCGACCAAAGGATTTGAAAATATTCCCATTATCATTTTTACCGGGAAAAGTTTTTCGAGAACCGAAGAACAGCGGATAAAGCAATACGCCGATTCCATTGTTATAAAAACGGCACATTCCTATCAGCGGATTCTGGACGAGGTATCCCTGTTTTTGCATATCATGGATCAGCAACAGAAAAATAAACAGACCACGGGTCTCGAAAGACTGGGATCACTGGATGAAGTTTTGAAAAATAAAACAGTTTTACTGGCAGACGACGATGTACGCAATATTTTTTCGCTCACAAAAATTCTTGAGCAACACAAGATGAAAATCATTCCTGCAATTGATGGTAAGGAAGCGCTGGAAAAAATGAACAGTCATCCGGCGGTCAATATTGTACTGATGGATATGATGATGCCTGAAATGGATGGTTTTGAGAGTATCCGCAAAATCAGGCAGACACCTGCTTTTAAGAACATTCCCATCATTGCAATTACGGCAAAAGCCATGGCTGGGGACCGTGAGAAATGTATTCAGGCCGGAGCATCCGACTATATTTCAAAACCCGTTGATATGGATCAGCTGATATCCCTTCTTCGGATATGGTTATACGAAAAATAATATTGAATGACCATCCGGGATGAAGAGTTGCTGTCGTTGTTGCATGATATGATTGACCGGTATGGGTATGATTTTACCGGTTATTCCGAAGCCTCCCTGAAGCGACGAATTGAACATTTTATGGTCAAAGATCAAATACCGGATATGCCGGCACTTCGCTCGCTGATTATTCAAAGTTCCGATTATTTCAGGCATCTGGTAGAAGAAATGACAGTGAATGTTACCGAAATGCTTCGGGATCCGCCTTTCTATAAAACCATTCGGGAAGAAGTGCTGCCGGCACTCGCCACTTATCCCTTTATAAGGATCTGGCACGCCGGATGCTCGACAGGAGAAGAAGTTTATTCCATGGCCATCCTTCTGCAGGAGGCAGGCATACTGCACAAGTCACGGTTATATGCTACGGATATAAACCCGGACGTGATTGAAAAAGCAAGAAGCGGAATTTTTCCTGCGAGCCAGATGCGGAAGTATTCAGAAAATTATATTCAGTCCGGCGGAAAAAATGATTTTTCATCTTATTACTCTTCAAATTATCATTTGGCAAAATTCGATGAGCGGCTTTCTGAAAAAATGATATTTGCAACCCATAACCTGGTTGCTGACTCTTCTTTTAATGAGTTTCAACTCATACTTTGCAGGAATACACTGATTTATTTTAATAAAAAACTTCAGTCCCGTGTGCTGGAACTTTTTGATCATAGTCTGGAATTGCTGGGCTTTCTGGCGCTGGGTACAAAGGAATCGCTCCGGTTTTCAGGCATAGAATCAAAATTCAGGCAAATT
>DASXKM010000219.1:0-2427 GCA_036496825.1 Puia sp.
TGAAGGTTTGAATGTTAAAGCTACAAATATATGTATACATTTTAAAGAATTATTTGTTTACACAAATAATTTGAAAAAATCAATATCATTTTGCTTCAGGCTTATATTTTCATATTGGTTTTGAATGGCTACGGGGTCCTAAACGGTTGGCTATCCATATTGTTGATATGTTTTCTGAAGCCTTGAATGTTTAATTTCTCTATTGTACGAGATAAAAAGCGTTGGCACCTGTTTATTTGAGCAGAACTTAAATACGACGGAAATAAAACAACGAAAATACACCCGCTAATATTTTTATTGTATACAAAATAATAATATAATTGTACACAAATATATATATTATGACTGGTCTTTATCGAATAAGCAGGCTTTACTATAAATTCTTACTGAATATCCGGGAGGACCTGGCAGCTTTTTAAAATAATCAAAATGTATAAATCTGTTTTATGAAAAAATTCCGGTTGATCGTTTGTTTTTTCTTTTTCTCTTCCTGTCATTTTCTAATTGCACAAAGAACTTTTGACCCGATGGTTCGGATCATTATTGGACCGGACCATACGAACTGGGTGTATAAACGGGGCGAGAAAGTACAATTCCTGGTCACTGTCATGGAATTCGGGAATCCATTGAAAAACGTACCTGTTTATTATGAAGTGGGTCCCGAAAGAATGAAGCCGGTAAAAAAAGATTCGCTGGAGCTGGCAAAGGGCGTGATCAATATTGACGGTGGCACGATGGAAGTTCCCGGCTTTTTACGTTGTCGCGTAGTAGCGAAGGTGGATGGCAAAGAATATGAAGGCATGGCAACGGCTGGTTTTGATCCTTTGGATATCAAACCCACGATTGAAAATCCTTCCGATTTTTCTGCATTCTGGGATCATGCAAAGGAAGAACTTGAAAAAATTCCCATCGATGCGCGTATTGTGCTGATGCCTTCGCGTTGTACGGAAAAAGTAAATGTGTACCAGGTGAATATGCAAAACTATCCTGCGAATACACGTCTGTATGGAATGTTATGTGTTCCGAAAAAAGAGGGCAAATATCCGGCGCTCCTTAGTGTGCCGGGAGCCGGCGTGTATCCTTATGAAGGAAATATTGCCATGGCCGAAAAAGGTCTGATTACACTGGAAATCGGAATACATGGCATACCACTGGATATGAATCCTGTGGTATATGATAATCTCGGTTGGGGGGCTTTAAGAGATTATATGAATTTCAATTTGGATGACCGGGATCATTTTTATTACAAACATGTTTATCTGGGTTGTGTAAGAGCAGTGGACTTCATTTTTAGTTTGCCGCAATTCGATGGCATCAATATCGGAGTTGAGGGAGGGAGCCAGGGCGGAGCATTATCGATTATAACTGCCGGACTTGATTCCCGTATAAAATGCCTGGCAGTATATTTTCCTGCGCTCTGTGATCTCACCGGCGCTTTGAAAGGCAGGGCGGGAGGCTGGCCACATTATTTTGAAGGGAATAAACTGCGTTTCAATAACAAAAAAGATAAAATAGAAACATGCGGATACTACGATGTTGTAAATTTTGCCAGGCTCCTGAAAGTACCTGGTATGTATACCTGGGGATACAATGATGACACCTGCCCGCCCACGTCCATGTATGCAGCATACAATGTGATCACCGCTCCGAAAGATTTATATCTCGCCCTGGAAACGGGTCATTGGGAATACCCGGAGCAAAATGAAAAATTAAATAACTGGCTTGTCAGAAAATTAAGACCATCGCCATAGCATAAAATGAAATTCTATTTCAGTTTCCCGTCGGCAAACTGAAGATATTGCTGCCAGTCGTAGATGGTAACATCATGCTTTCCGTCACGGATATGATAACGAACATAGTCGCCCACAGGATGATTCAGAGGAGGCATGCTGTCCACTTCAATACCGCGTTCACCAAATAAAGAATACACACGGCCCGCTTCTTTGGCACTCAGGAATTCACCTTTAGGGTCAGACCATTGATCGCCTTCCGCACTGGCTACATACAAAGGACGCGGGGCGATTAATGACAACAGCATATGGGCATCTATCGGTAAAGCATCCACACTGTCGCCATAGGTTTTATATTTCGCAACGAACCAATGCGGAAACACATCTGTGATGATCTTTACTGTTTCACCATACCATCTTTTTGATAAAGCGGCTCCGCCCTCGCCGGATTCGTTGGATATGACTAGAGCAAAACGCGGGTCTGACGCGCCTGCCCAAAGAGCCGTTTTTCCAAGCCGGGAATGCCCGATCAGCGCAATTTTTGCTGCGTTGATATCATTATCTTTTTGCAGGTAATCCATTATTCTGCTCAGTCCGTATGCCCATGCACCGATGGCACACCACTCGTCAGGTTGTATGTTGAGAACATCTTTTAATGTTGTGCGGATACCCGTTTTCCAGCCATCCGGATTGTCAG
>DASXKM010000220.1:0-5709 GCA_036496825.1 Puia sp.
TTTTCAAAAAATTCTATAACCTGCTCATTTATAACTGATCAGTATGGCCCGGCGATATCAAGAATATGAAAAATTGGACCTTTCCGCGATAGGCCGGTCGGTTCTGGAAGATTGGAAGGCCGGACACGCATTTCAAAAAAGTATTGATTTGCGGGAAGGAAAAACGCCATTTATTTTTTTTGAAGGTCCGCCAAGCGCAAATGGATTGCCCGGTATCCATCATGTTATCAGCCGAACCCTCAAGGACCTGGTTTGCAGGTACAAGACGATGCGGGGATTCCAGGTGGAGAGAAAGGGGGGTTGGGATACGCATGGACTACCGGTTGAATTGGGCGTGGAAAAGGAGCTGGGCATAACAAAAGAAGACATTGGCAAGAAAATTTCAATAGAAGAATATAACCTGAAATGCCGGGAAGCGGTACTTCGGTATAAGGATACCTGGAATGAACTCACGGAGCAAATGGGTTACTGGGTTGATTTGGAACATCCTTATATAACCTATGATAATAAATATATTGAAACGCTTTGGTGGATTCTGAAAGAACTCTACGCTAAGAATCTCTTGTTTGAGAGCGTCAGTATCCAGCCATATTCTCCCGCAGCCGGAACGGGTCTTAGTTCTCATGAACTAAATCAGCCTGGTACTTATAAAGAGGTAAAAGATACCAGCTGTGTTGCCATGTTTAAGGCGGTGAAAAATAACGAGTCTGCATTTCTTTTTGAGAATTTGACTGACCCGTTTCAGCAAGACGTTTTTTTCCTTGCCTGGACGACTACCCCCTGGACACTTCCTTCTAACCTGGGTCTGGCAGTCGGACCGAAGATTGAGTATGTATTAGTGCAAAGTTTCAATCCATATACCCATTTGCCGGTACATATTATACTTGCAAAGACATTATTGATAAAATATTTTAAATCAGAGGATGAAAATGCGGACTTTTCCTCTTACCAGCCGTCTTCCAAAATCCTTCCATGGAAGATTATTTCATCCTTTAATGGCTCCCGGCTGGAAAACTGTCGTTACGAACAATTGATACCTACGGAAGCCGGAAGTATTGAAAAAATCCGACTGATCACGCCCGAAGCAGATCCCTTCCGGGTAATCACGGGAGATTTTGTTACAACAGAAGACGGAACGGGCATCGTACATATGGCACCGGCTTTTGGAGCGGATGATTTTAAGGCAGGGAAAAGAAATAATCTCGGAATTCTTATTCTGGTGGATAAGCAGGGAAAATTTATTGACGGACTGGATGAATTCAGTGGCAGATATGTCAAAAATTATAAAGATGATCCGCAATATGTTGATATAAACGTAGACATCTGTGTGAAGTTGAAAAAGGAAAATCGTGCTTTCAAAATTGAAAAATACGAGCATCCTTACCCGCATTGCTGGAGAACGGATAAACCCATATTGTATTATCCGCTCGACGCCTGGTTTATCAAAACCACAGCTGTAAAGGAAAGGATGGTGGAACTTAATAAAACCATTTTATGGAAACCGGCATCCACAGGAGAGGGAAGATTTGGTAACTGGCTGGAAAATATGGTGGACTGGAACCTGAGTCGAAGCAGGTTTTGGGGAACTCCTTTGCCGATCTGGAGGACAGAAAATGGAGAAGAAGAAAAGTGTATAGGTTCTATCCGGGAGCTTTTGGAAGAAGTTGAAAAAGCTAAAAAGGTATTTGGTGAAATTGTAAACAAAGGAGTCGATGCTGATGCGTTGGATATGCACCGGCCGTTTGTCGATGGAATTGTTCTTGTAAGCACCAACGGAGAAATGATGTTTCGCATTCCGGACCTGGTGGACGTATGGTTTGATTCCGGAGCGATGCCTTATGGACAGTGGCACTATCCGTTTGAAAATAAAGAGAAATTTAAAAATAGCTTTCCTGCAGATTTTATTGCGGAAGGAGTTGATCAAACCCGCGGCTGGTTTTACACATTACATGCGCTGGCGGTAATGTTATTCGACAGTATTGCTTATAAAACTGTTGTTTCCAATGGGTTGGTATTGGATAAGAACGGAAATAAAATGAGTAAACGGGTTGGTAATGTAGTGGATCCGTTCGGAACCATCGATCAATTTGGTGCAGATGCCACCAGATGGTATCTTATTACGAACGCATCGCCCTGGGATAGCATGAAATTCGATACCGAAGGGATCAGGGAAGTACAAAGAAAATTCTTTGGTACTTTATATAATACCTATCAGTTTTTCGCTCTGTACGCCAATGTAGACGGATTTGCCTTCAAAGAAGACTATATCCCTCTGGCAGACCGTCCAGAAATTGACAGGTGGATTTCTTCTGCCCTGAACAGCCTGGTGAGAAAAGTGATTTATAATCTGGATGATTACGAACCAACGACTGCCGGCCGGCTGATTGAGGATTTCGTTGGTGAAGAACTCAGCAACTGGTATGTTCGGCTTAGCCGCCGCCGCTTCTGGAAAGGTGAATATGAACATGATAAGCGCAGTGCCTACCAGACTCTTTACGAATGTCTGGAAACTCTCAGCAAACTCATAGCACCGATTTCTCCCTTTTTTGCAGACTGGTTATTCCGCAATCTGAATAACGTTACAAGACGCTCAGCCATGGAATCCGTTCATTTCACAGATTTCCCGGAAATAAAGAATGCCGCTATCGATTTGGATCTGGAAGAACGGATGAAGCTGGCTCAGGAAACTTCTTCATTAATTTTATCTATCCGAAAAAAAATCAACATAAAAGTTCGACAACCGCTTAAAAAAGTGCTTATTCCTATATTAAATGCCGGAATGAAGGCGCAATTGGAGAAAGTTGGGGAATTAATCAAATCTGAAGTCAATATCAAGGAAATAGAATACCTGTCGGCTGATAATGAGTTTATCCGAAAAAAAATCAAGCCGAATTTTGTGTTATTGGGAAAGAAACTGGGTTCTAAAATGAAGGCGGTCAGCGGCGCTTTGGCCACATTTACGCAACAGGATATCAACAAACTTGAAAAAGAAGGCAAAACCCTGTTGACTTTGGACGGAGATACCATTGAAATCACCCTTGAAGAGGTTGAGATAAGCAGTGAAGACCTGCCGGGCTGGATGGTAGCAACAAAAGGTCCGTTGACCGTTGCCCTGGATGTTTCCGTTACAGAGGAACTGGAACGCGAGGGTAATGCCAGAGAACTGGTAAACCGTATCCAAAAGATCAGAAAAGACCAGGAATTTGAACTAACTGACCGTATTAATGTGCAAATTGGAGGTGCACAAACATTAGAGGAGACGATAAGAGAATTTAATTATTATATTTGCGCGGAAATTTTGGCAGACAAACTCGATTTGGTTGCCGGATTAACGAATGGCACCCTAATTGAAGTTAATGACGTCCCTTTAACAGTCTTTGTCACAAAAAAAGCCTAACCATATGGCAATCAAGAAAAAACCGGTCAAAGCCGTTAAAAAAGTGCAACCCAAAAAGGTTGTAAAACCCGCAGTTAAGAAAGTTGCTGCCAAAAAGGTAGCGCCGGCAAAACCTGTAAAAAAGGACAGTCCTAAAAAAAACACACCCGTGGTAAAGAAATCTGCAGCGTCAGAGAGTAAGTCAGCCCATGCAAAAGCCGTTGTCCCAGCGAAAAAGACAACACTTGCTGCACCGGCGAATAAGAAACCCGCTTTGGCAAATACGCAGGTGAAAAAGCCTGCAGCACCTGCACACCCGGCTAAGCCATCCCCTGTTGCGACTTTGCCTCAGGCAGCGAAGCCTGTGCAGCCGGTTGTGGCAAAAGCAGTAAAAATGGAAGATAAAAAACCCGTTTTTAAGCAGCAGGTAAAAAACACCAGTCCTGTAACAGTTAAACCGGAACCAAAGAAACCGGTCGTTGCACCCGTAAAAGCGGTTAAGGTAGTTATACCCGATATTAAAACAAAAACGGTTCGTAAGTATGAACCGGAATTTACAAAATCCGTACTGGATATCCACCAGCAGGAACAAACCGGACCCACCATGAGATATAGTGATTCAGAATTAACAGAGTTCAGGGAATTGATTACTAAAAAGTTGGATTCAGCAAAAAAAGAACTGGCTTATCTTCAAGGTCTTATCACAAGACGCGACGAAATGGGAGGAGATGAAACAGATAACCGTTATATGACGATGGAAGACGGAAGTATGAGTATGGAGCGTGAACAACTGAGTCAGATGGCAAGTCGTCAGATTACTTTCATTGATCATCTTGAAAAAGCCATGATGCGCATTGAAAATAAGACCTATGGAATCTGCCGTGTTACAGGTAAGCTGATTGATAAAGCAAGATTGAAAGCGGTTCCTCATGCCACGCTCAGTATAGAAGCAAAACAGACGATGAACAAATAAGTCCGAGGCCAGAGGCATGAGGCGAAAACCTCCCGCTTCGGGCATCCGGCTTCAAGCTTTTCTATGCAATCCCGGCTGTTATTTATAATTATAGCGCTCGCGTTGGGTGCGGTTCTCCCCATGCAGGCAGCTATCAACTCCCGACTGGCAAAAGCAGCCGGAAGTCCTATCATGTCAGCATTTGTATCTTTTGCAGTGGGGACCATAGCATTGATGCTTTTTCTTATTTTTTCAGGTCAGTTTAGATTTGAATTTGTTTCTTCAAAATCACCCTGGTGGATCTGGACCGGAGGTTTGCTGGGAACTTTTTTTGTTGCGGGTATAGTTTATATCTTACCCAAACTGGGGGTGGTTCTATCATTCAGTCTGGTACTTGCCGGGCAAATGTTCATTGCCATTCTATTCGATCAGTTTGGCTGGCTGGGAGTAGCAGTGAAAGAAATTTCCGCTGGAAAAATCATAGGTGCGGTGCTTCTGATAATTGGTGTCGTGTTGATCCGGAAATATTAAAAATTTACTTCCAGACTTATTTTATCTCCTGCATATCTACAAGCTTCTTATAAAATCCGTTTTGGGATACCAATTCTTCATGTGTACCTCTTTCAACGATGGATCCGTGCTGTAAAACAATAATTTCATTCGCATGCCGAATGGTACTTAGACGATGGGCGATCACCACGCAGGTTCTGTTTTGCATCATGTTATTAATCGCATCCTGAACAAGCCTTTCACTTTCTGTATCCAGTGAAGAAGTAGCTTCATCCAGAATAAGAATTGGCGGATTTTTTAAAACGGCCCGGGCAATGGTAACACGCTGTCTTTCGCCACCACTCAGCTTGGAACCACGGTCTCCGATATTCGTCTGATAAGCATTTTCTTTTTGGATAATGAATTGATGAGCATTCGCCACTCTTGCTGCTTTTTCAATTTCCTCCATTGAGGCATCAGGTGTTCCCAGAGCTATATTAGCTGCAATGGTATCATTGAATAAAACGGGTTCCTGTGTTACAATGCTCATTTGTTCCCGCAAAGAGTGCAGGGAATAATTCTTAATATTAACTGCGTCCACCAATAATTCGCCTTCACTTACGTCATGAAAACGGGGAATCAGATCCGCCAGGGTTGACTTACCGGCTCCCGAGGAACCTACCAGTGCAATCGTCTTTCCCTTTTCTATATTCAGCGTGATATGATGTAACACCTCTACACCTTCATAGGCAAAACTTACATTTTTAAATTCTATATTTTTTTTGAATGAACGGAAAGGAGTGGGGTTTTCTGGTTCCTTTATTACATTATCTGCGTGTAATATTTCTTCAATTCGTTTAATGGCAGCCGTTCCGCGCTGTGCATTATAAAA
>DASXKM010000221.1:0-4905 GCA_036496825.1 Puia sp.
TCAGCATCCGTATGTCCGTCTGTCCAGTATCCCGTTTTCATCGGAAACTCTAATATAAATTGCTGAATTTTTCTGAGCGCCGACTGATAGGAAATAATGTTTCCCAGTCTTGCACGAACCAGATTATCCAGCAGCGAATAACAACCCATCCAGTTGGCTCCGTATTCAGCGACCACACGGCCATCGCTTGTCACGACACGATAAGGCAACACCGATTGTGTTGCCGATCCGGTCCGGGCGTGACCCGCAATATCATCGGCCACATGAATGGCTGCCATTTTAAACTTTTCGTCTCCCGTATATAAATACAGCTTATAATAAGTAAATCCGATATCTCCCGCGTGATCCACCTGTACCTCGTGAAGAACAAATTTTTTACTATCGGTAAATCCCTGGAAAATGGTATCTCCCGCATTCGTGGTGGTATAAGGAAAATCCGGCCACGCAAAAGACGAGGGAGTCGTTCCATGACTCAATGTATAACTGATAAAATTTACCACAATATCCATCACGCGTTTGTCTCCGGTGTACTGATAGTATAAGCGGGCAGATTCAAACCAGTTCGGAATCTTTTCACCGATATCATTCATCCAGGTATCCGGAATCATCTGCTGATTTTTATATGCGCAGTAAAAATAATACTGAGGATAATCACTACGGGGCGGCGGTCCCGGTGATGCCGGTACTCCCCGGATGATGAAATTCCAACGGTGCCTCAGGAATTGATCATAGGCCATTGACTGGGGACGAATCCAGGAAATAATTTTCGACTGTCCGTCCAGCATTACTTTATGCGTGGCGATCGAGTCGGGAAATTCAGTATATCTGTTCAGGGTTTTTTGCGAGAAAACAAAAACATGCGAACAACAGGACATCACCAAAACCATTTGTTTCATCATATGCCCACCTGTTTATTTCGCATCCGTATGAAAATAGATTGCACCAAAGTTGCCACTTATATTTTCACCCTGCGCATCCGAAATTTTTACCGGCAGCATATAACTTTTTGTCGTATCTATTTTTGAAGGATAAAAAGCAATCCGCAAAGTATCCAGACGGTCGCCCGCAGCGATTGATCCCGATTTCACCGGAAAAGAATAAACAGAGTCCGGCATGGGTTGATAATCTGTGCCGTTGGCTGCATTATACGCAGCCCGCAGGCCATCATCCACAGCCATCGTAATGGTTAAGGATTTTGTCAGCGGTTTGGGAGAAGCAATATTCAAATCGATATCGGCACTGGCCTCATCATCTGCCGGATCAAATTCCAGAGCTGCCGCATCAAAATTTTCCAGTCCGCCTCCATTGGGCGGCAGAATTTCAATGATGGTTCCAACCGAACTGAAATCCACGGCCGGGGTATCTTTTAAACAGGATGACAGGAGCAGGATGATGCCGGACAAGAGAAAGATATTTTTATATTTCATAATCGTAGAAATTTTGGTTTAAGGCATCCAGAATATCTGTGATGTAAACTGATTAATCGTTCCCTGTGCAGCTACATTCGCCGCATTATAATGATATTCGCTGGAAGGATACAATAAGCGGTAAGGAATATGGGTGGCCGTTGTACCGGGATATACGGATACCGGAAGATCAGGTGGAATATTTAATCTGCGCCAGTCGCTATAGGATTCCAGCGGATCGTATCCGTTCATGGCAGCCCATTTTTGGGTGATGATGGTAAAAATTTTATTGGAGGAAGCAGAAATATTTACATTGTTACCTGCCTGTGAATAATAAGTCTGGGCCGCGGTGACAAAATCAGGGACACCTAATAATCTGAATGATTCCGTTACAGCTGTTTTGTATAAGGCAATGGGATCACCGGCCATATAACCGCGTTGTGCTGCTTCTGTCTGCAGAAAAAGACTTTCAAAAGCCGTGATCAGCCAGGCGGGTGCACTCGCGGAGTTTAACAACCCGAGACCGAATCCTGATATGTTATTACCCCCCTGTCCCACATCACTGCTTCCGAAAGCGCGGCCTTTGTAAATTCCATCTGCATTCACCGCATAAAATTGTCCGACGCGGGGATCGTTTGTGTTCAGATAAAAATCGACTGCATAACTGTTGGCCCGGGTATAGGTATAACCCCCGGTAGGAGAACCGTCGGGATTATAACCGACGTTCCGCCAGAGCGGACTCTGCTGGGCAGACGTTGCGTTTGTATATCCCGGATTGATGCCCGCATCTTCACCTGCCGCAAGAAAATCATCGGCCGTTAAACCCGCCAGGCTGCTGGTTATATAAGCCGGACCACCTGTCACTTCTGTGAGGCGCATCAGTATTTTCAGTTTGAGTGTGTGATCGAATTTGATCCACATGTCCATGTCTCCTCCAAATAAAATATCGCTGGAAGCCGGATCCTCCACAGAAGAAATATTGGCGTTGTTTATGATATCAACAGCGGAATCGAGCTGGACCACCAGATCTTTATAAACCGCGGTTGCACTGTCAAACTTTGGAAACGGATTTGATGACAAAAGAGCCTGCGAATAAGGAATATTATTATACAAATCGACGAGACGCTGATAGTTGAAGACTTCCATAATTTTCGCAATCGCCAGGAAATAAGCAGTTTCCGGAGTTCTCGAATTGTCAACAATGATTTTATAATTCTCCAGATTCACATACGCATCATCCCAGTTGGAAGCATATAAGTCGGTGGTCAGATTGTAAGAAAGAACTGCAGGCGACTGTTCCCCATAGGGTGCCCAGTAACCCATCCAGAAATTTAAAAAATTTCCGTCTCCTCCCAATACCAGATTGGCGGTTGAAGTGAGTGATGCCGAAAGAACCAGATCCGGTGTAACCTCAGAAGGCTGATTGGGATTGGGACTGTTGATATCAAAATTTTTCTTTGAGCAGGAGCTCACGGAAACCATAGCAAAAGAAAGTATGGCCAGGTAAACAATTTGAATTTCTTTTCGCATGATGATAAGTTTTGTTAATCAACAATCACTAAAACCGGACAGATAAAGTAGCACTGAAGATGCGTGTGGGCGGCGTCTGCGCCACCGTATTTCTTCCGACTGCGTTACTCGTATCATCGTTGAATTCCGGATCTGTCCAACTATTGGTGGATGGTCTCAGCATCAGGAGATTTCTGCCGGAAAGGGTCAGACTGATATCCTGAAAAACTTTCGCACTCTGATACCATTTATTTGGAAAATCATAACGGATGGCCAGTTCCCTTAATTTCCACACATCCCCACTCGTTATATAATTAGATCCTACACTCAGGTAAGTGCCGCCCCAGAAATTATATCCCGCATCATCCGTTGTGATATTGGTATTCTGCACATATTTGCCACCTCCCTGGTCGATGACAGAGTTTGGAAATACAAAGCGCTGCCGTCCGGTTGTCGTGGTGACCGAACTAATTCCGGAAAATGTCATATTCTCGCCGGACTGATTAAAAACTTTATACCCGCCACGGTAATCTGCCGTTGCGGTCAGCGTAAAATGATTCCAGCTTACGCTGGTCGTGATGCCCAGCAGGTCTGTCGGAACCGCATTTCCAACAATTTTTAAATTCGGATCAATGGATGGATTCCCGGTAACCGCATCAACAATCACATGACCCTGTGGATCCCGCAACCAGTCTGTTGTTTCTATTACAGGATATGACTGACCCACGACGGCATATGAATTGCCACCGACGTTCAGGGAAGGCAGATCACCATTAATTGAAAGTACTTTGCTGGCCATGTGCGTGTAGTTAATATTTGCGTTCCAGGTGACCGCCTGGGTATTAATGATGACTGCCTTTAAACCAACTTCAAGTCCCTTATTTTCTGTATTGGCAGCATTGATCAGCGAAGAAGTAAAGCCGGATGAACTGGCGGTATTGGTAAATACGATCCCATCATTTAATTTCTGCTGGTAAATAACTGCCACCAGTGAAAAACGGTTGTGATAAAATACTGCTTCCATGCCGAGTTCATTCTCCGTTATTCTTTCAGGCTTGATATCCGGATTGGCGACATTGGTGCTGGAGAGAAAACCTCCTAACCCGTTAAACGGAAAACCAGGTGCGCTCACAAAAGTGGGATCGGTCGTATAAGCGCCATCTGCAATATAAGGGGAACCTTTGCCCAGTGCAGAAGCATTTCCTGTTAAAGAATGGGCACCCCTGATTTTTAAAAAGTTCAGAAAATTATCGCTTTTAATGGAGGGCAGCATTTCGCTGACTACCAGGGCGGCATCAATATCATAATAAGGGATGTAACTGTTGGCGCTGGAGAGCCGCGAGTCTTCGTCGGTCCGATAATTCCCGTGTAAAAAAGCATACTCTTTGTATCCCAGCGTCGCGTCCCCGAAATATCCCAGCTTTTTGGCCTTGTTATTATACTGACCCAGCAAGGGTATTCCGGTGAGTGAATTGACGTTATAAACCGGCACAAACAATGGCCCTGCATTCACCGCCAGGTAATTGATCTGATTATTGATATAAGAAATACCACCCGTTACAGAAAGATTAAAATCTTTACTCAGGTCTTTTGTAAATGTGGCCAGGAAATCGGAAGTGTAAAGAAAATTATTTGTGGTGGAAGTATTGTAATTCGCCTGCGTGGTTGCCAGTCCGGTTGCCTGCGGTTTTATATAATCAAACGCGGTATCCAGTCCCGTTCCATCGGCATTTGAATAAATCACGGTATCGCTTGTTCTTGAATGCTCGTTATAATGCGCAATGCCACCAATAAATTCATACCGTGAATTTGAATAATTGATAGAAGTCAGGTAGCTGAGGTGCAGCCAGGATACCGGCTGCAGATTGAGCTGAACATGTCCGGTAACATTATTGGATGTGGTCTTATTTCTTTCCTGGTCGATCGTGAAATAGGGATTGTCTGCCCAGTCGTTGAAATATCCGGACGGATCTGCATACTTGTTGTGTTG
>DASXKM010000222.1:0-2638 GCA_036496825.1 Puia sp.
GAATTTACTTGCCTGACGGTATATTTTTTCGGGCAGTTGATGTAAAGTCCTCCAGGGATTTACAATTATAACGGAATACATATTTCAGGACCAGATAATATTTTAGGACGTTACAGTAACTTTCAAAAGCGCACGCACGTCATATCATTTCCGGACAGTCCTTTCCCTGACCCATTATATTTATATAACTGATTATTAAACACTTGCGAGATTGGCACCTTTTAGGCTGCTGATCAGGAACGAACTGAAAACTCAGATCTATGATAAAAAACCTGTTTCTCATCGCCCTCCGGAATTTTAAAAAAGACAAATGGTACAGCCTGATCAATGTGCTGGGGTTAACCCTGGGTATCACTTTCAGCCTCTTCCTTATTTTTTATATAAAAGATGAACTGAGTTTCGATCGTTACAATGTCAAGGCCGATCGTATTGTCCGGATCGTTTCGTATATCCATGAACGTGATAAGAATACCAATTGGACAGTTACCCAGCTTCCGCTCGCCGCCACTTTGAAGAAAGATTTTCCGGATGTGGAAGAGTCCGCCAGGATGTTAAACAGGGAAAGAACCCTGTTCCTGAAAGGGACGAACGGATTTTATGAAACCAAAATCTATTATGCCGACAGTACGCTGTTCAACATATTTACGGTTCATTTTCTCGAAGGCAATCCATCCAAAGCATTAACCCAGCCGAATAGTATTGTGATTTCAAGAACCCTGGCGGATAAATATTTTGGCAGGAATACGCCGGCAGTCGGTAAAACCATGAAGACGGTCTATGATCTGTACAAAGTGACCGGTGTTTTTGAAGACATACCCACAAACTCACATATCCGATATGATATGCTGATATCCATGAACACCGTCCTGACAGGGAAAAACAACGGCAATGATAACTGGGGCAGCTTCAACAATTTCACCTATGTATTATTGAAACCCGGCGTCACAGCGAATGCTTTCGAGAAGAAACTGGTCCCCCTGTATGACAAATACATGGCGCCGATTTTCACAAAATACAATGTCAAGATCAATTACGGTGTGATGCCGATCACGGATATTCATCTGACCTCAAAACTGGAAGGAGAGCCAGAAGAAACCGGCGACATGTCGTATATATGGATCTTCTCGGCGGTGGCCTTTTTTATGCTGGTGATTGCCTGCATCAATTATATGAATCTGACGACGGCGAGGTCCGCACGCAGGGCAAAAGAAATTGGTATACGCAAAGTAGCCGGCTCAACAAAGGGACAATTGATATCGCAGTTCCTGAGTGAATCATTATTAACCGCTTTTGTTTCCGTGCTGCTGAGTATCGGGTTCGTGATCCTTTTCCTGGGTATGTTCAATACGATCGCAGGAAAATCTTTTTCAGTTTCCACCCTGTTTCAGCCATTCAATATTTTACTGCTGATCGGGATCATACTTTTCACCGGACTGATCGGTGGCAGTTATCCCGCTTTTTACCTGGCCAGCTTTCAACCCGTGAGCATTTTAAAGGGTTCGCTTTCGAAGGCTTCCGGAAATGTAAACCTCCGCCGCACCCTGGTTGTTTTGCAATTTTCTATTTCCATGATTATGCTGATCTGTACATGGATCGTTTATACTCAACTATCTTATCTGCGAAAAAAAGATGTCGGGTTTAATAAGGATCAGGTGATGACGGTTACCATCAATACCGGGGAAGATGAACGCAGTAAGATATTTGCAATGGATAATGAATTGCGCAACCTGCCGGGAGTGAAAATAGTGGGCACGGCCAATTGTTATCCGGGGAGCCCGAATATCAATCTGAATCTTTTTACGGTTCAGACGAATACAGGGCATACCGACAAGGGAATCAACTGTTATGGTGTTGATGAGAACTACTTCAAGGCGCTGGGCATACCGGTTGTGAAGGGGCGTGATTTTTCGGGTGCCGCAGATACGCTGCATAGTATCATGGTCAATGAAGCCATGGTGAAACATTTCGAATGGAAGGAACCGATCGGCAAGCGCGTCACTTTTCCCGGAGATACTTCCAATCACTATCTGGAAGTGGTTGGGGTGGTCAGGGATTTTAACCAGAAATCTCTTTACAATCCGATCGAACCGCTCTTATTCTTTTATCAGCCGAATAGTAATATCATCCAGGTAAAACTGAATCCGGCTAATATCCAGAGTAGTATTACCCTGGCTGAAAAAGTCTGGAAAAAATATTTTCCAGAGTTACCCTTCGAATATAAATTCCTCGACAAGGATTTTAATACGCAATTTGAAGCCGATCAGAAAAGAGGAAAAATATTCGCTTCGTTTTCTGTGATTACGATCCTGATTACCTGTCTCGGGCTGTTGGGGCTCACTGCATTCACCACCCAGCAAAAGCAGAAAGAAATCAGTATGCGCCGGGTGTTGGGTGCGAGTATTACCCAGGTGGTTACACTGATCACCAGGAATTATTTATGGCTCTCATTGATCGCGGCCTGTATCGCATTTCCCGTCGCCTGGTATTTTATGAGTAACTGGCTGAAACTGTTTCCTTATAACGAAGGGCTGTCTGCCATTCCATTTATATTATCGGCGCTGGTGATCGTAACGACGGCCGCGATTACATCTGCCTATTATTCGACGAGAGCAGCACTCACTTCACCTGCTACCACACT
>DASXKM010000223.1:0-3869 GCA_036496825.1 Puia sp.
CATAGAGTAATGGCTTTAGTGTGGAACCAGGTTGCCGGAGGGCAACCGCGCCATTTACCTGCCCTCCATCTGTTGTGTCGCGGAAATCAGCCGAGCCGATATAAGAAACCACCTGATGTGTCTTATTATCGATCACCACAACCGCCGCATTTCTTATATTTTTCAACCGGCTCATCTGGATATAGTCAGCCACCATTTTTTCCAGTTTGAATTGTTTATTCATATCGATGCAGGTCGCAATACGATCTTTCCCGGATTTTTTTAATTGTAAACTCAGTTGCGGAATAAAACGCGGAGCAGCATTCCGTGTCGCTGTCAGTGGCTCGTGCAGCGCGTCTTCAACTTCCTTTGCCGTAAATAATTTCCGGTCTTCGAATTTCTTCAGCCACTGATTTCTTGCTGTGATGATGCGGTCATTATTTTTCCCGATCACAAGAGAAGACGGACGGTTCGGAATAATGGACAGCGTTGTTATTTCGGCTAATGAAAGATGATCCGGGTTTTTTTTGAAATAAAAAAGCGATGCTGCTTTTACGCCCTGGATATTTCCGCCATAGGGTATCAGGTTGAGGTAGAGCCCGAAAATTTCATTCTTTGAATATTTTAATTCAAGTTGTTCCGCTCTGAATATTTCCCTTAGCTTATTGAAATAAGTTCGCCTTTTGGGTTCGAGTGCGCGCGCCACCTGCATGGTAATGGTAGATGCGCCCGAACGTATTTTACCATGAATAAGATTCCCTGCAAGCGATTTCAATATGGCGATCAGATTTATCCCGGGATGATAATAAAAATATTTGTCTTCCTTGAACAACAGGGTGCTTTTGAGCAGGGGAGTGAGTTCGCTTTTATCCAGTTTCATCCGCCACTGCTGATCCCGGGGAAGAAAAGCGTGCACTGTCTGGCCATGGTTATCGAGTACGCAGGTTGCATATTCAATCTTATCGGGCAACGGAAATATCAGGCAGAGCAAAATGAAAACCAGCATAAAAAACATGCCCAAAGCCAGGATACCTGAAAGCAAATGAATGAGCATTGACCTCCGTAATGAGATTTTTTTTTGCGGAAGAAAGGGATTGGAAAAATGAGGTAAAATCCGCATGTGCATTAATTAACCAGCTCCCGCGCATTCTCCAGCGCCGCAGCCGTCGGTTTTTCACCAGATAACATTTTGGCAATAACCAGGATACGTGATTCACCTTCGAGGAGACGGATTTTGGTATGAATGGTTTCACCCTTCACTTCTTTAAATACGTAAAAATGAGCTTCTCCCTTACCGGCAATCTGGGGTTGATGTGTGATGCATATCACCTGCCTTTTATCCGACAATTCTTTCAGAATGATGCCCACCTGCCTCGCCGCCTCTCCTGAAATACCCGAGTCTATTTCGTCAAATAATAAAGTCGGCATATCCATTGACCGGGCCACCAGCGATTTAATACATAACATGAGACGACTCAGTTCGCCACCGGAAGCCACTTTTTTCAAAGGTTCGAACCGGTCGTTCCGGTTGGCATCAAATAAAAATTCGATGATATCAATACCGTGCTGATTCAGGACCGTGGGACTGCAGGTGACACGGATACGCGCATTGGGCATACCCACTTTTTTCAGCAGGCCATTCACTTTTTCTTCCAGCGGACCTGTTTGCGCTTTACGGTTTGCGGATAATTGCCGGGCCAGCGCCGTCGCTTCTTTGATAAGGATCTCAACCCTATTTTCCTTTACGTGAATTTCTTCCGCAATACTCACCGATTCCGATAACTGATGACTGAGTTCTTCACGCCGGTGTATCAGTTCGGAGGTCGAATTCACATGGTGCTTTTTGAAAAGCTTATATCCTGTATGTAACCGTTCATTTAATTTTTCAATTTGTGCCGCATCAAACTGAATCTGGTCATTCACAGAATCTATTTCTCCGGCGAGATCCTGCATTTCGATATGGAGAGATGATAAACGCTGAAGAATTTCGGGAAATTTTTCGTGATAAATCCGGAATGGCTCCAGCTGTTGCGAAAATAATCTGAGCTGATTCACCATCGGAAAATCCGAAGTTTCCAGATTGAAATATATTCCGGAGAGCGCAGATTTGATGGCCTCCGAATGGCTCTGTCTCTTTAATAAAATTTCCGCTTCCTCAAATTCATTTTCAATCAGGGAAGCTTCATCGAGTTCATCAAAGAGAAATTTATTATAGTCGTTTTCTTTATCCGCTGCTGCCTGTTTCCCTTTTAATTGTTCAAGTTCCAAACGGACTTTTTGCAATTGCAGAAAAACGATCCGGTACTGACCCAGCAGTTTCGAATTCATCGACAGGGCATCCACCACGGCCAGCTGAAATCCGGTTTCCCCGAGAGAAAGAATATCAAATTGCTGATGAAGATCAACCAGCATGGAGCAGAGACGCCTGAGCTGATCCAGATTTACGGGGGTGTCATTTACAAATGCCCTGGATTTACCATTGGGACTGATTTCCCGGCGTAATACCAGCTCCTGGTCCCGGTCCAGTTCTTCATCCGTAAGAAACTTTTCGACTTCTTTCAGATGGCCAACCCGGAAACTGGCTTCCACTACTGCCTTCCGGTTGCGGTTTTGCAGAATGGATGTGTCGGCCCTTTCTCCAAGTACCAGAGATAAAGCGCCTGCAATGATGGATTTTCCCGCCCCGGTTTCTCCTGTAATCACCTGTAGGCCTCCGGAAAAATCAATGGTGATCTCTTCAATGATCGCATAATTCTGGATATGTAGATGGCGTAGCATATATCGGTGTTGTCTGAAATATAACAAAAATTCTAACCTTCTGTACAGCGTTCAATACCCGCTTTGGCTTTTTGATCGAGCGCATTCTTATAATCGTGGGATCTCATTTCCAATACCTTTCTGAAATAAATAAGCGCTGTTTTTTTATCGCCCTGACCCTCGTAAATAAACCCGATCTGCAGTGCTGCACGGGCACCATAATATTCCCTTCGGTTCTGACCCAATGTGAGCGCCTGCTGATAAGCATGGACGGCTTCGGTTTTTCTACCGAGTGCGTCATAAATTCTTCCGATCCGGTAACTGAATTCAAGCTGGTCCCGGGTATCCGGGAATGAAGAAATCTGTTTGCCGTTGAGCACCTGAAGAGCCTGATTATAATAGCCTCCATCGTCGAGTAACCGCGCTTTTAGCAACGACACATTGGGCCAGCGGCCTGATTCTGCTTCTTTCACTGCCTGCTTGTCGGCATCAATTTCCGCATCACCCGATGTCAGTATTCTTTTGCGGGTTTCTTCCGCTTTTTCCGGTTCCCCGTAGAGGTAGTAAATCCAGCTTATTTTTTGCAACACATCTTTCACGTAGAATTTCCCCTTGAAACGGAGCAGAAAACGCTCCAGGTAGATGATGGATTCTCTATCGAGGCGGTCGGCTTTTGCATAGCCCATCTGCATATCCCAGATGGGCATATCCAGGTAGCCGGGATCCCGGTTTAGCTGATTGATGATTTGTTCCGTGATGGAGGCATCCTGATTATTAAGGGAAAGATTGGCTTCGAGATAAGCAAAAAGATGATTATTCCGTGTATCCCAATTTTGCTGTTTTATATAACGGAACACTTCGTCCCGCTGATTCAGGATATAAAACCGGAGATAGAGATAATAAAAAGAAGCCTCATCATGAAAGATGACGGCATAAGGATCGGTACTCTTCAGGACGGCGCCAAGATTCTGCATTCCATTATCGATGGTACCGTGAATTCCCAGAAGACTGCTCAGCCATTGATATCCCGGCGGGATCGTACCGGCGGCTACCTGCATGGCCCCCTGCAACATGCGCGAAGGTTGAAATGAAGGAAACCTGGCCAGGTTTTCCTTACCCGTCAGAAATGATCT
>DASXKM010000224.1:0-6970 GCA_036496825.1 Puia sp.
TGTAACCCGAAAAAAATAAAAAACCGGAAATGATGCCTAAAATATAGAATGTCAGCAATCCTTTTTTGCGGCTTTTAAACCATTGACATAAAAAACCACCAAAAATATCTCCCACGGACAAGGCAACATAGGCAAACATAACAGACCTCCCGGAATCCAGGCTGGTACTGCCATACATAAATTTTGCAAACCGGTCGCTTTGATTTACCATGATGCCGATAACAAACCAGGTGGGAAGACCAATCAGTATTGCATTCAGATATTTACGAAAGCGGTTTCGGTTGGTAAAGAACATGAAAAAATTGCCTCTTTGAACTGCGTGTTGTTTTATCTGGATAAACATGCCGGACTCAACTACGCTGATGCGCATGATCAGCAGAACCATGCCCAGAATTCCTCCGATTTTATAACAGAGTCTCCAGTCTTTCGTGAGTTGATAAGTAAAATAAGCGCCCACGGCACCCAGTAGTCCGATACCAGCAACCATTGCCGTGCCGATACCCCTCTTTTCTTTTGGTAGCAACTCACTTACCAGCGTAATGCCGGCTCCTAATTCGCCGGCAAGTCCCAAACCGGCTACAAACCGGCAAAGCGCATATTGGTCAACGGTATTTACAAAAGCAGTAAAAAAATTAGCTGTTGAATAAAGGATAATGGAACCAAAAAGCACGGAAAGCCTGCCTTTTTTATCTGCCAGTATACCCCAGACTATTCCACCAAGCAGCAAACCAATCATCTGCCAGTTGATCACTTTGCTGCTGTCTGCCAGTAAACTGGCGTCGGTGGAACCCACATGCAAAAGGGATTCTTTTTTGACTATGGTAAAAAGCAACAGGTCGTAGATATCAACAAAATATCCGAGAGCGGCTACGATTACCGCGAGATTAAATATTCCGGGCGAACGTTTGGCGACTGAAAGGGTCATAAGTCTTCAGGATGTGAACTTGGCTTTTTCCCAAAAAACATTTTATATAAAACAGGCAGGGTTGTGATCAACACGATGCCGATTACAATCACCTCGAGATGTTTTTTCAAATCAAAATTAAATTTATTCATAAAAAACTTGTCAAGGTAATGACCTGCAAATAACATAAGGAATACCCAGGCCACACATCCGATGATATTATAATACATGAATTTTTTCTTCTCCATCTGAACGATGCCGGCGACGATCGGCGCAAATGTGCGAATGATCGGTAAAAACCGTGCAAACACAATGGCCTGGCCTCCGTGTTTGTCATAGAAAGTTTTTGCGTCGAAAAGATGTTTCTTCTTAAAAAAGAAATTGTCCTTGCGCTGGAAAAGATAGTCACCACTTTTTTTACCAAACCAGTATCCCACCATATTTCCAAGGATACCGCAAAATGAAACCAATATCCAGAGTATGATAATATTGAAAAAATCGTTTCCTGTTCCACCCGGTATCAGCTTGTCAATGAGTTTTTGACTGTAAATGCCCGCTACAAACAGGAGACTGTCGCCCGGAAGAAAGAATCCAACCATCAGGCCGGTTTCTGCAAAGACTATAAAGAGCATTACCCAGAGGCCACCATTGTTGATGTAAAATTCAGGATTCAGCAGGTCCCTGAAAGTAATTGCCAGAAAATTTATCATACGCATGCATTGACCCGGATCCATTGAATCCAATGTAACCGCCGCCAAATTAAGATTTAAAAGCAAATAATGAAATGAAAAAACCGGTTCGTTATTCCAGTACACCTTCCATCTTGCATATAACGGCAGAGGCGAGACTATTTCCAACCACATTCGTTGCACTTCTGGCCATATCGAGTACCTGGTCAATCCCTAGTAACAACAATAAACCCTGCTGCGGAATATGAAACATCGACAGGGTTCCTGCAATCACCACCAGGGCTGCACGCGGTACTCCCGCGACACCCTTACTGGTGAGCATGAGAACAAGCAGCATGGTCACCTGTGTGCCAAAAGATAAGTGCATGCCATACGCCTGTGCAATAAAAAGGGAAGAAAACCCCATGTACAGCATGCTCCCGTCCAGATTAAATGAATAACCCAGCGGCAAAACAAAACTGACGATTCTTTTTGGGCAACCCGATTTTTCAAGGGCTTCGATGAGTCGTGGAAAGGCCGCCTCCGAACTGGCTGTCGTAAAAGCAAGCAATACCAAATCCTTTACATTCTCCAATACAACGAAAACTTTTCTGCCGATCCATATATAACTGACTCCCATCAACAGGAACCATAAAAACAAAATACCCAGATAAAATATACCTATAAATTTTCCATAGGTAATTAAAATCTCCGGGCCTTTCAATGAGAGGATGGCAGACACAGCTGCAAATGCCGCTACGGGAGCAACATACATGACGTAACCGGTTACTTTTAAAATGATATCGGTGAGTGTATCGAGGGCGCGTATGAATATTTTTCCTTTTTCACCAACTGCTGCTGTGGCCACTCCAAAAAAAATGGCAAATACAACGATCTGCAGTATTTCATTATTTGCCATGGATTCGACAAAGCTTCGTGGAAATACATGCGTGATAAATGTCTTGAAACTGAGTGTCGATCCGTTTTCTATTTTACTGGCTTCGGCAAGATCCGGTACGGGCAGATTGAGATTATTCCCCAGGTTTACAATGTTCATGACAAATAATCCAAGAAGCAGCGAGATCAGGGATGCCCCAAGAAACCAGGCAAGTGTTTTGGCACCAATCCTTCCAACCGCTTTCGTATCGCCCATTTTTGCGATCCCCGTTACCAGACTCGAAAACACCAGTGGTGCAATAATCATTTTTATCAGGCGAAGGAAAATGTCCGTTATGATGGACATAAAATCCGAAAAATGTTCACTCCAGTAAATACCTGCTTCTAGATGAATCAGCCATCCGGTTATAATTCCGGTAACCATGGCAATGATGATCCATCCGGTGAGTCCGGGTTTCTTCATGACATTATTTAACCTGCAATGAATAGAATATTCCGCGGATTGCAAAATGGCAGATTATCGGGAAATGGAAAAAGAATATCCGCCTGCGGAATATTTCCTTATTTTACGAAGTTAAAAAACGCATGTACAATCCATAACTGACTAAAATATGAGCTTATTTATTAAAAAACCACTGGCCGGACTTCTTGCAGAAGCTTCAGATAAAAGTGAGCATTCATTAAAAAGGACACTGGGACCCGCTGCCTTGGTTGCGCTGGGCATTGGTGCGATCATTGGTGCCGGACTGTTTTCCATCACTGGTATGGCAGCCGCAAATAATGCAGGCCCCGCAATTACAATTTCATTTATTGTTGCCGGTCTGGGATGTGGCTTTGCGGGATTGTGCTATGCAGAATTTGCTTCCATGATACCTGTTGCGGGAAGTGCCTATACATACTCATACGCAACGATGGGAGAATTTATAGCCTGGATCATTGGGTGGGATCTGGTTTTGGAATATGCCGTAGGAGCCGCTACCGTAAGTATCAGCTGGAGCCGCTATTTGGTAAAATTCCTGGAAGGATTTGGTCTTCATCTCCCTTCTTCGCTGGCCACCGGACCCTGGGATGGCGGACTCATCAATCTGCCCGCTGTTTTTATTGTAGTTCTGGTAAGCCTGTTGCTAATAAAAGGCACACAGGAAAGTGCCCGCGTAAATGCCTTTATTGTTATCATAAAAGTAGTGGTTGTGCTTGTATTTATTTTTCTTGGGTGGAAATACATCAATTATTCAAATTACGATCCTTATATACCGCCCAATGAGGGAACCTTTGGTGAATTTGGATTCAGTGGTATTATTCGTGCAGCAGCGATTGTGTTTTTTGCCTATATCGGATTTGATGCGGTGAGTACAGCCGCGCAGGAAGCAAAGAATCCAAAAAAAGATATGCCGATTGGCATCCTGGGTTCACTTGCGATTTGTACCATTTTATATATTCTTTTTGCCCATGTTATGACTGGCGTCGCCAACTACACTATTTTCAAAGGTAAGGATGGTATTGCACCTGTGGCAGTGGCCATCGAACATATGGGGAAAGCAGATGCCAGTGGCGTGATGCATGCTGACTACCCCTGGTTAAACCGTGCAATCATAGTTGCGATTTTGGGAGGCTATACTTCTGTAATTCTGGTGATGCTGATGGGTCAGAGCCGGGTATTCTTCAGTATGAGTAAAGACGGACTGCTGCCAAAGATTTTTTCAGATGTGCATCCGAAATTCAGAACACCTTTCAAGAGTAATTTTCTTTTCATGATTTTCGTGAGCATTTTTGCTGCATTTGTTCCGGCGAGAGTGGTTGGAGAAATGACCAGCATCGGCACCTTGTTCGCGTTCATCCTGGTTTGTATCGGCGTACTGGTGATGCGAAAAAATATGCCCGATGCGCCACGCGGATTTAAAACACCCTTCGTTCCGGTAGTTCCAATTCTAGGCGTCTTCACCTGTCTTTTTATGATGGTTTTCCTGCCTTTGGATACATGGATCCGCCTGATCGTTTGGATGCTCATAGGATTTGATGTGTACCTTTGGTATGGCATCCGGCATAGTATATTATCATCCGGACTAAAAGATACAGTTTCGCAGGCCAACAAAATAGGCGGCCTGGGTGGCCTCGCACTGGCAATTTTGCTGGCAATCGTGGCTTTTACTCATCATCATCAAACAGAAGGTCGGGATCTGGGAATATTTTACTTTTCGCTTGTCTTTGCTGTTGCACATATCGCTGTATTCAGCCTGAGAATAGCGAGAAAAGCTTAACGCCTAAAGCCTAAAACCTTTTTATAAATTAAAAAGTCCATTATTACGAAATGGGCTTTTTTTATTTGATAATTGATAAAGTAAAAAATGATCTCCCAGGAATTCGGGGAAACAAACCAGGCAGTTTTAGGCGTTAGGCTTTAGGCGTAGGCATTAGGCTTACACCAGATTGTGAAACACTTTCTGAACATCGTCGTCCTGTTCGAGTTTATCGACGAGTTTCAGAACTTCCTGCGCGTGGTCTTCAGAAAGAGAAACGGTCGTTGTCGGGATCCATTCCACTTCGGCACTAACCGGAACAATGTGCCGGGATTCCAGCTCTCTTTGCATATTCCCAAAATCGTTAAATGCTACGTGTAATACAATTAGTGGTTCGCCGTGTTCGCCCGTGCCTTCTCCTAAATCATCCAGGCCATGATCGATCAATTCCAGTTCGAGGTCTTCGATATTCAGCCCTTCGGGTTTCAATTTGAAAACGCCCATCTTTTTAAATTGAAAACTTACACTACCACTGGTTCCCAGATTTCCATTCCCTTTATTAAAAAGGGCGCGCACATTGGCAACAGTGCGTGTGGTATTATCAGTTGCGGTTTCTATTAAAACCGCTACACCGTGGGGAGCGTAACCTTCATACAGCACTTCGACCATATTATCCATTTCCTTACCCATGGCTCTTTTGATCGCTGCTTCCACACGATCTTTTGGCATGTTCACACTTTTTGCATTCTGGAAACAGCGACGCAAAGCCGCATTGGTATTCTGATCTGGGCCGCCGGCTTTGACAGCCAGTGCTATTTCTTTTCCAATCCGGGTAAATTGTTTTGCCATTTTATCCCACCGGGCAAACATGGTGGCTTTACGTACTTCGAAAATCCTACCCATAACGATTTTAAAAATTTAGGACTGCAAATTTAATATTACGAGGCAGAATAAAAGTCAGTTCCAGACTTCCAGTCTTCCAGTCTTCCAGTCTTCCACACTTATATTACTCCCTCATAATATCCTGTACTGCATCAATGATTTCTTCCATATTTGGCTTGCTGAAATAATCACCGTCGCTGGCATAAGCCGGCCGGTGTGCTTTTGCACTCAATGTTCTCGGAGCAGTATCCAGCCATCGATAACCACCCTGTTCTTCCATCACTTTCTCAAACATATAAGCAGTCGCTCCACCGGGCACATCTTCGTCAATGAAAATAATGCGGTTTGTCTTTTTGAGTGAATTCAAAATATGATGATGGATATCAAATGGAAGGAGGGTTTGAACATCCACGATTTCACAATCAACGCCCAGATCACTCAGAATTTCTGCCGCTTCTCCAATAATACGAAGTGTGGAACCATAAGAAACGATGGTAATATCGGAACCTTCCCTAATAACCTCCGGTCTGCCCAAAGCCACCCGGTAATCGAGCAAATTGGATGGTAATTTCTCTTTTAAACGATATCCATTCAGACATTCAACTACGATTGCAGGGTCCATGCCTTCCAATAACGTATTATACATGCCCACCGCCTGAACCATATTTCTCGGAACACAGACATGCATACCCCGGAGCGCGTTTACTATCATGGCCATCGGAGATCCGCTGTGCCAGATTCCTTCCAGTCGATGGCCGCGGGTGCGGACAATCAGTGGAGCTGACTGTTGACCAGCTGTCCGGTACTGGAGACTCGCCAGATCATCACTCAGGGTTTGGATTGCATAAAGCATATAATCCAGGTACTGAATTTCTGCGATGGGACGCAGTCCCCGCATGGCCAGACCGATACCCTGTCCAATGATGGCTGTCTCACGGATACCTGAGTCTGAAATACGGCCTTTGCCATATTTCAATTGCAATCCAGCAAAACCCTGGTTCACGTCACCAATCTGCCCGAGATCCTCTCCAAAGGCGATCACTTTGGAATTATGCGCAAACAGCTCGTCGAAATATTTATTTAGGATTTCGTACCCATTCAAAATGGCCGATTCTTCACCGTATCGCACCGGCACAGATTCAATATTCTCAATTCTTTTTGGCCCTTCGTGGTAGAGATGCGTATTATAAAAACGGGTATTTTCACGATTCAGCTCCTGATAATAAGCCTTTATGGAAGAACCCGCAGGATCATTCCCGGCCTGCAATAACGCCTGATGCAGATGATGCATAATATCACGCCGGTTGGGCTCCCGTAAAGAGGCAATTTGACGGCTGATCGTATCCAGTACATCTTTCTTTTCAGGAATGAGGGCAGCCAGT
>DASXKM010000225.1:0-1661 GCA_036496825.1 Puia sp.
TCAATGTTGCCTGCGACTGGCCCTGATTTGAATTATATGTATTAATATAATATCGGCTGAAACTGAATTCCAGCCCGGCTTTCAGAGAAATATTTTTCGAAATGCGGTATAGAATGTTTCCACCCACATTATAACCCATTACAGGCGTATTGTCCACAAATCCATTCACATTCGCGATATGAACAACCATGATGGGTGCCGTTGGAAGAGCCTGAGCCATGGTTCGGTAGTTGATACCATTCAAATAGTGTGTATTTAATGTTGGTGTAACATAAATTTCCCAACTGTAACGGTCGCTGTGGTTACGAGATGTTTGAGTAACCGGTTTCTCCTGAATCAACTCTGATGCAACGATACCGGGGACCGGGTTATTTATCATGGACTGGATACCCTCATTTAAGCCAGCAGGCGAAACAGGTCCCTCAGATTTCCGTGAAACAGATTGATCTGCGGGCTGAATGACTTTTATACGGGCAGTATTTTTTTCAACCAGAGATTCCTGTACGAAGGCGGCAGTTTTTTCCGATTCATTTCCTGCAACCAAAATAAAAGATGGTGTTCCGGACGGACCATCTTCTGATTTATGATGACCATTCAAATTACCCAAGGGAGCAGTTGCAAGGTTGCCAGTCGTAAATCCGGCCAAATCGTTGCTGGCAGCTGATTTTGCTGATGTATTGACTTTTGCAGCGATGGATTTGGTGCCGGTATTGTGAACAGGAGAAATCAACTGAGTTCCGGCAATAAAAAGGATACCTCCAATGAGAAAACTCATTCCGATTACAAATCTCCTTTTTCGTGTATGAAGTGAACTGTGAACTTCATTCCATACCTTATCGGAAGGGTACATTTTAAACTGATCGGCTTTTGCTTTCAATTGCCGTTCGAATTCATCATTATATAGATTGCGCTCCTTCATTCCTGGACGTCGTTTTGGTAGGGCTGCCATTCAATGGATGGCTGTCAGTCGGTCGTTTTTTTCTTTCGTTGTTGTAATCAGGTTTCTTCTTATCAAAATCTCTTCCAGCATTTGCCGGGCTCTTGTGTATTGTGATCTGCTTGTGCTTTCTTCTATGTCGAGCATATCTGCTATTTCTTTGTGCGCATAACCTTCAATTGCATACAGGTTTAAAACTGTTCTGTAACCAACCGGAAGCAGTCGTATGCAATCCACAATTTGTTTTGCCTGGACGATAGATGGAATATTTTCTTCCCTGATCTGAACCGCACTGGCCTGAATGATATCCACACTCTCGTTGAAACGTTTATTTTTTTTCAGGTGATTGATACAGGTATGAACAATGATGCGTCGGATCCAGCCTTCAAAGGCTCCTTTGTTTTGGAACGTATGCATCTGAAGAAAAACTTTTATAAAACTTTCCTGAAGCATATCCTCGGCATCCTCGCGGTTATGTGCAAACCTGTAGCATACTGCCAGCATTTTGGGACTGTACCGGTTGTACAATTCTTTTTGCGCGGCGGCATGATTTTTCAAACAACCCTGTAAAATGGCTTCTTCGGTCATATTAAACCTCGTTGCCCTGTAATTTAGACAATTTTAAGAAGCTAAAGCTGCATGGATTCGATTTGGGTGGTTGATTTTAATCAAATAAAAGGTTACCCGACATCTCCGGAGGGGCTTCATATCCCATCAATTTAAG
>DASXKM010000226.1:0-2364 GCA_036496825.1 Puia sp.
CTTCACCCGCAACATATCGGGGATACGGCCCTGATTAAATAATTCTATTCTTTTAAAGCAGCTGTCCATCATGGTGTGTTCTTAAAATTCACAAATTCGGCCGAAATACTGATCTTTATTCGTGTATGCGAAACACCACCAAATTAAAACAGATTTTACTGAAATATGATCTGGCTCTTTCCATGGAGGAAGAAAATCTGCTGAAATTAACTCTCGTTGATAAAAGTACAGGAAGCTTCAGCTGTTTTGAACACAGCTCATACAGCCAGTTGTTAAGTAAGTGTTATTCGTTTTTTCTGAAGGAACTGAAGCAGGCTCAAGGCAAAAGGCTCAAGGATTAAGGCCTAATGATTAAGGATTAATATCGAAGGCTTATCCGTCATCTGTCGACCGTCATCTGTCGACCGTCAACTGTCAACTGCCAACTACCAACAGACTCTAATTCCCCACAGGCTGATGCATAATCAGATGATTAATGATGGCTTCGATTTCCCGTGGTGATTTCTTCTCTACCAGATGTGCTTTCATTTTTCCGCTGTTGATCCATTCATTGGATCCATCAGAAGATATCCGGCAGTCACCCATCTGCAGATCATAATAATTCCGCCAGCCCCTGACGGCAACGAAAACCGCGGTTTCGTCCCAACTCATTCTTCCAGAACTGTCTTCGGCGGACATGGGAATACATTGCGCAAACACATCTTTTACCGGACTATGCCGAATCCTGTCATCATGTATCAGCGGAAGGCCCGTTTTTATTTTTTGTCCGATTTCAAATCCGCTGAAAAGTATTGGTTCCGGCCAGGACGACATCAGTTTTTTTGAAGAAGCCGGATCCTGATCCAGATTAAATTCCCTGCCAGTTGGAAAGCGACCGGCCATGCAAACCAGACTCTTTACTTTTTTTCGTACAAGATCGGCGCCGTTTAATTTGGAATATTTGTCAGGTCCCGATTCCAGCAGGTTTGCGAGATTGGTCAGAAAGCCGACCGTGATGATCGATACAGAATGATCCGGTTGCGACGCGAGTATTCTTCTGTAAAGATCCAATGCATTTTCTGCCTCATCGTTGTTTTGGATCTTGTGCGGATAGCGGATCAGGATTGAATCTGTCCAATGTTGTTTATCTCCGAGTGCGACCGCATTACCCTGCACAACGCCGATGGGAATGTCCGGACGGTTAAAATAAGTATTGAAAACGTTGATGGCAGCAGCGACATTTTTATACTTCGAACTGGCAACCATTGCCAGTATCCTGATATAACCGCTGTCCGCAAATGCATGTAATAACGTAATAGCTCCCACATCGTCATAATCCGGACCGAAATCGGTATCGAATATAACATGCATACGATATTCAGGTGCAGGAAATGCAGTCTGCGACCAGGCAGAACTGAAAAAACATATAAAAATGAAAATCAGAAAAAACGGTCTGTGAAGCATCGTTTAATACGCAAGACTACAAAAAATTTAAAGCCGGTTTATTTTTTTGTTCGCTATTTCCACAGAATAGTAGCGGCTCATGAATTCCTTTTTGGAATCCTTGTAATTGGAAACCATACCCAGTTTGAAGAGACTGTAAATATATATCCAGGCCAGGTCAAGCTGGTATGGAAGGAATCCCGCACGCGCGCTTCCCGGGAAAAGGTGATGGTTGTTATGCCATTCGCCGGAAAGAATACCGGGTCTCGTTTGATTGATGGAGAGATTCGACCGGTCGAAATCAATACCATCAACGTGTTTATTTTCTCCTTTGCCGTGGCCCGTATAGTTAAATGCCCTGACCAATACAAACCAAAGGAAGGCTCCGCTGAAACAGGCCAGCGCCAATGCGTGACCACCGATCAGCCAAAGTGCTCCATACCAAAAACTCCAATTTAACAACCATAATGCAACTACATATGCAGGTTTCGATACAGAACCCCAGGATTGATATTGCTCAAATGTATTTAATCCGACTCCTGTGTGACTCAGAAAATTTCTTACCCGATGATACTGATCACGGTTCAAACCTTTGGCGATGCTCTGATGATTCACATCAGAAAGCATGCAATACATAAATCCCCCCATCGAATTATATGGATCGCCCGGTTCATCAGATTTTACATGATGGACATGATGTGAAACCACATAAATTTCTTCGGGAAATGTTTTGATTACGAGGTTTTGCGTAATCAATCTGAATATCGGATGGCTGAACTTATAAGACTTGTGCGTACAATAGCGGTGAAACCAAATCGTTCCATGCGTACTCATGATAACCATGGCATACACAACCAATACAATTGCAGATTTCCAGGATAAATAATGCATCAGGAAAATTACAAATAGCGGCAACATACAGGTTGCCATAAACCAGCTTAT
>DASXKM010000227.1:0-3390 GCA_036496825.1 Puia sp.
CAGGAACTTGCCCATGCCATTATGCGTCGATGAGAAATTGAAAAGTTCCTTGCCTGACTGGTCATATAAAATGCCCGATACCTTTTTTGGCTGACCAAATCCGTCCTCTGCTTTAAAGGCAATATTATTTTCCATTCCGGCAACCAGATCGCCTCCTTCAGGGAAAAAAAACAGGCTGACCGGAGATGAAGGCGCATGCACGGCTGAATCCTGTGAGCTGCCGATGATACGCAGATCCTTGACAAAAACAAAAGTCGTATCAAAATTCAGCATCCAGCTGGTATATGATTTTATACGGATCCTTGTTCCTTCAAAGGAAGAAGGCAGGTCAAAACTTCCGACAGAAGTAGATTCAATAAAAGGAGAGGAATTGCGCTGGATCAAATTTCCATTCGCATCATATAATTCGGTAAATAAATTCTTGCTGTAAGGCGAAGGATCGAACCCGCTGAACAAATAGGCCTTGAACCAGATACGTTCACCCGGATTATATGCTTTCTTGTCAAATTGCAGATAGAGTTTTTCCTGAGGAAACCTAGCCGCATATACTTTCATCATCGAGTCAATCATCTGGGCAGAACTGCAAAGAGGAAAAAAATACGACAGGACAATAAAAAGGAACAGAAGTTTCCGGTTCATATGGTAAAAATTAGGGCAAATCTCTGTTATCTTGCCTTTATAATAAAACAGAATTTCAGTTAAGACTTTCAAATAATGATAAAAACAGAAAGTGCCGGGGAATTATATGAACGATACCGGCAGCATATGCGCAAACTGGCTGATGTCAGGGCTGCACTCGCATTGATGCAGTGGGATCAGGAAACCTATATGCCCGTAAAAGGTTCCGGATTTCGTGCCCGGCAGGTAGCCACTCTTTCCGAAATGGCACATGAACTGGCCACCGCAGAAAAACTGGAATCCATGTTGGAATCGCTCGATGGGTCAGCCCGGTTGAATGAAAAAGAAAGAAAAAATATTTCACTGACCCGGATAGATTTTGAAAAGCAGAAAAAATATCCCGCGGCCTTTGTCCGGAAAATGAGTGAAACCATTTCCAGAAGTTTTGACGCATGGAACCTGGCAAAAAAAGAAAACCGTTTTACTCTTTTTGAAAACGAACTGGCTGAGCTGGTTCAATTAAAAAGAGAAGAAACAGAAATACTGGGTTATAAGGAACATCCTTATGATGCGCTGATGGATGAGTTTGAAAGGGGATGCACGGTGGGACTGATGGATAAAATTTTCGGAGACATGCTCCCGAAACTGCGGAGCCTTCTTGAAAAAATACAGCGTGCAAAAGCACCGGGCGATTCCTTTCTTTTTAATTCATTCGATAAGCAAAAGCAATGGAAGCTTGGCATGCAGGTAATCGCAGAACTGGGATTTGATTTTGAAGCGGGCCGTCAGGATATTTCAAGTCACCCGTTCAGTACCAGCTTTAATAAATTTGATGTCCGGATAACCACCCGGATCGACGAAAATGATTTCAGCAGTATGCTGTTCAGCTGTATTCACGAAACGGGCCATGCGCTTTATGAACAGGGCCTGCCTGAATCGGAATACGGATTGCCTTCGGGAGAATACGCTTCTCTGGGCATACATGAATCCCAGTCGAGGTTGTGGGAAAACCATGTCGGCAGAAGCCGGCCATTCTGGAATTTCAATTATCCGCTGGTAACCACACAATTTCCGGAAGCATTTCACGGAATATCCAAGGAGCAGTTTTATAAAGCCATTAATAAAGTGAAGCCATCACTCATCCGGACTGAATCAGATGAACTCACATATCATTTTCATGTCATGATTCGTTATGAAATTGAGAAAATGCTCATCAGGGGTGAATTGGAGACAAGTGATATTCCCGTCTGCTGGAATGAAAAATATAAGAAATGGCTGGATGTGGATGTGCCCGATGATACCCGGGGATGCCTGCAGGATGTTCACTGGAGTCATGGCAGTTTTGGTTATTTCCCGACTTATAGTCTGGGAAGTTTTTATGCTGCCCAGTTTTTTGCACAGGGCGTTAAAGAAGATCCTTTACTAAATGAAAAAATGGGACAGGGGAAAACGACGGGGCTTTTGCAGTGGCTGAGGCAACGAATCCATGGATCCGGCCGTATCTGGAACAGTGAGGAAATTTGTAAAATGGCCACCGGAGAAACGCTGAACGTCAGTTATTTTCTGGATTATCTACTTGCTAAATATGGCGATATTTACGAAATTTAAGTACTTATCCGAATGAAACCCATGAAGCGATCAACCCTGTTTTTTATTTTATTTCTGTTCCTTTGTACGATCCCCTGGTCGTGTAAGAAATTTATAGAACAACAGGAACAAAACGCGATCGTTGACCTCGTAACAAAGGGACAGTGGCGGATTACCGGATATATTGAACATCAGAAAGATACATTAACAAACGATTTTGCAGGATATTCGTTTCAGTTTAACGAAAACGGAACTGTATACGGAGTACAGTTTGGTCAGCAGACAAACGGGACCTGGTCAGCCAATGTTTCCAATAAATCCATAACCTCTAATTTTCCAACCGCCACCTACCCGGTCACCCTCCTGAATCATACCTGGACGATTACGGACAGCTATACCGATTCAGTGGCAGCAAAGACGCCCGCAGACTCATCATTTAATATCCTGAATCTCCATAAAAACTAATCCGGGCGGGGTTTCCCGGACCGGACTAGTAGAAAACACTTATAGCAGGGTTATGAAACCCGGTAAATTCCCGGCTGTTTCTGTAGTAAAACAATTTTGAACCTCCCGCCACGTTATGCAATTCGTAGAAAAGATATTAACAGATCTCAATATCTCCTGCAAACCCGGATACCAATCAACCTTAAACACTACCCGTTGTTCAGAAAACTGAGTCTTTTTGTTTTTTTGTTGCTGGCCGTTGTTTTTAACTGCGCAGCACAGGCACCTGTAGCGGGTATCAATGCAACACCTCTTTTTGGTTGCGCTCCACTCGCTGTTTCATTTACCGATGTATCTTCAAATGGCCCGAACGCGTGGACATGGAATTTTGGGGGAACAGCAGCCCAGGTAACACCTACTAATAGTAATCAGGCGAATACAGCTGCTTTATATCTGGTTCCCGGCACCTATACTGTTACACATACCGCTACTAATGCCAGTGGTACGAGTGCGCCTGTTACGGTCATGATAACCGTTTATCCCGTACCCAACGCCGATTTCACAGAAGATAAACAAACAGGTTGTTTTCCGACGACTATCAATTTTACAAACACCTCAACAGCTGGTGCCGGTGGTACCATATCAAGCTTTATTTGGGATTTTGGAGATGGCCATTTGGATTCCACAACAAGTAGTCCGAGTCATGTCTATACTTCAGGAGGTAGTTTTCCTGTTACACTT